>JACQHV010000187.1 GCA_016198885.1 Gammaproteobacteria bacterium | reverse complement strand
TAATTATATAGATATACAATATAATTAATGTAAATACGAGATATAATTCATGCTTGTCTGTATGTTGTGATCTCTGTATTGTTACGCCACATGCGATTGAGCAAAATAAAAATATCCGGCTTTAAATCATTCGTCGATCCTATTACCCTCACTGTCCCCGCCAGCCTCGTAGGCATCGTCGGGCCCAATGGTTGCGGCAAGTCAAATATCATTGATGCCGTCATGTGGGTAATGGGGGAAAGCTCTGCCAAACATCTTCGTGGTGATGCCCTGACCGATGTGATCTTCAATGGTTCCAGCGCCCGCAATCCTGTGGGTCAGGCCTCGGTTGAACTGATATTTGATAATTCTGAAAACAAGCTTGGTGGTCAATATGCCAGCTATGAGGAGATATCCATCAAGCGCCAGATCAATCGTGAGGCAATTTCAAATTATTACCTGAACGGCACTCGCTGCAGGCGGCGTGATATTCAGGCCATCTTTCTGGGCACGGGTCTCGGCCCCAGAAGCTATGCCATTATCGAACAGGGGATGATCTCCCGGTTGATCGAAGCCAAACCTGAGGAATTACGCACTTTTATTGAAGAAGCTGCCGGGATTTCCAAATACCGGGAACGCCGCAGGGAAACGGAAAACCGGATAAGACATACAAAAGAAAACATTGCCCGGTTAAATGACATACGTGAAGAACTGGGTAAGCAACTTAAACATTTGCATCATCAAGCCAAAGCGGCTGAACGTTACCAGAATTTGAAGAAAGAACAGCGGCAACTTGATGCTGAACTTCATGCATTGAACTGGAATACGTTGAAACTTCAATCTGAACAGGAATTGGAGGAAGCGAGAAAACATGAAAACCTGGTTGAGGCCGGTATGGCAGAGCTGCGCCAGGTGGAAAACGCTATTGAAAAGCAGCGTGTTGCCTTATCAGCGGCAAACGAAGGTTTTAATAATGCGCAATCAAATTTTTATCGCATTGGCGGTGAGATCTCACAACTTGAACAAAAGATTCAACACACCAGGGAACGCATAGCCGCAACGGAACAGGAACTTGAACGCGCACGCAATGAGGAAGAGCAGATTCAGGAACAACAAAAACAGGATGAGGTAAAACTTGCGGAATTAATTACCACTTCAAAAAATCTTGAACCTCAATTACAAGGTTCACGCAATGAAGGTGATAGGGCCTATGGATTACTTAATCAGTCTGAACAGGCCATGCAGGTGTGGCAATCAGAATGGGAAATATTCAACGATACTGTTGCTGAATATTCCCGTCAGGGTGAGGTGGGGAAAACGCGCCTGGTACATCTTGAACTTAACCAGCTGGATGTCAAACAACGTAGACAATCACTGGAACAGGAACTGGAGACACTGGATCAGGATGCATTACAAAAGACAATTACCGGACATTCTGCCAGTGTTAAAGAGGTGGAAACCAGACTGGCAAAATTAAACAGCAAGCTTGATAACAAGCGCAAGCAATTGCCAGTCGTCAGAAAGATCGCGCAAAAATGCAGCGATCAACTCAATGAACAGCGTCTGCATCATCAAAAACTGGAAGGCCGCCTGGCTTCTCTGGAAGCATTACAACAATCTGCGTTGGGGCAGGATCAAGATCAGGTCATTGCATGGCTTAAGGACACTGGATTGTCAGCGCAGCCAAGGTTGGCCCACCAGATCAATGTTGATCCTGAATGGACGCATGCAGTTGAGATTGTACTTGGAAAGAAACTGCAGGATGTTTGTGTTAATGATGTAGCACAATTGACACGCAAGTTGAATCAACTGGAACGCGGCCATCTGGGTATCGTTGGAACGAAAGAATCAGTGGATACCAAAGCAAAAAGTCGTTTCCCGTCTCTGGCCGATAAAATTAAAGGTGAATTTCCCCTGAAACACCTTTTACTTGAGGTTTATGTTGCTGACAATATGAAAACAGCGCTGGACAGGCGTTCTGATCTCAAGGGTGTGGAATCGGTCATTACCCGTGATGGCCTCTGGCTGGGGACAAATTGGGCGCGTGTAAACAGGGGCAAAGACGAACAGGTTGGCATGCTGTCACGAGAACAGGAAATACAGAAGCTGAAAAATGAAATTGTTGTTTCCGGAAAAAATGTAAAGGAGCTGGAAAAGAAGGCGATGCAGGCCCAGGAAGAACTGGAACAGTCAGAACAACTACTCAACGAAACACAGTCTGCACTGAATAAAGAGCAGGAATTATTATCCCAACACCGTACGGCCCTGGTAGCCTGCCAGACACAACTGGAACAGGCCGAAGCACGTGCTGATCGAATAAATGATGAACTTGACGATCTGGGTGAACAGTCAACTGAATATGATAATGAGCTGGCAGCCATCCAGACTAATCTTGAGAGAGTGGCTGATAATCAGAAGGAATTGGAAAATCAACGTGCAGAATTGACTTCACTGCGTGATAAACACCGTGAATCTCTTTTTAAGGCCCGTGAACGTTGGCAACAGACTCATGAAGAAAGCCATGGTATAGCCCTGCAACTGGAATCCATCAGCTCAAGGCGCGCTTCTCTGGAACAATCCATTAAACGCAGTCAATTGCAAATCTCACATCTGCAATCACGTTGTGAAGATCTCGACAAGGCACTCGTGGACAACAAATTACCCATAAATGAAATGCAGACAACGCTTGAAATGAAACTCAAGGAAAAGGTTAATGCGGAAAAGATACTGGGCGATGAACGATCAAGGGTTCAACAAACAGAGGCCACATTGCGGGAAAAAGAACAACTACGGACGAAACATGAACATCGTATCCAGGAATTACGTGATAACCTTGAGAAGGCGAGGATGGTGACTCAGGAAAGTCGCGTGCGATTGCAAACTATCGAAGAACAATTGCGGGCATCTGGATACGAAGTGCAACAGGTTTTGTTAACTCTTGAAGAAGGGGCGGAAATATCGGCCTGGCACGAACGACTTGAGCGTGTGCATCAAAAGATTCAACGGTTGGGGCCGATAAATCTTGCTGCCATTGATGAATTTACTCAATTATCCGAACGCAAATCATATCTTGACAGCCAGAATGCCGACCTCAATGAAGCATTAAAAACACTGGAAAACGCCATTCGCAAAATTGACAAGGAATCACGCTCACGTTTCAAGGACACCTTTGATCAGTTGAATGCAAATTTACAAGAGACATTCCCGCAATTATTTGGTGGCGGTAATGCCTATCTGGAACTCACAGGTGATGATTTACTTGAAACAGGCGTGACTGTCATGGCACGCCCTCCGGGAAAGCGCAACAGCAGCATTCATTTGCTTTCCGGAGGAGAAAAAGCGTTGACAGCTGTTTCGCTTGTATTTGCCATTTTCAAGCTGAATCCAGCGCCATTTTGCATCCTGGATGAGGTGGATGCACCGCTTGATGATACCAATGTCGGGCGCTTTGGCGAATTATTAACCTCCATGTCAAATGATGTTCAATTTATATTTATTACCCACAACAAAATTACCATGGAGATTGCACATCAACTGCTGGGAGTCACAATGCATGAAGCTGGAGTTTCACGGCTGGTCACTGTTGACGTTGATGAGGCAGTAAAATTGGCGGCCACGGCCTGAAGAAAGCAACGAGTGAATAGCCACAAGCCATTTGCAGTGACAGAACCAATTATTAAAATCTGTAATTATTGCTTGTCACTTGTAGCCAGTTGCTCGTAGCTTGTAACTGTTGTCATGAATGATCTGCGTTTGATACTGCTAGGTATAGGAGTGTTAATAATTGCGGGTATCTATTTGTGGGAAACAATCAAACAAAAACGTGATATTCGATCCAGGATCGAAAATTACCCTGCATTCAATCATAATAATATTGCCAATATAAGGATCACACCGAAAATAAAACAGGTCGAAGATTTTTCAGATACGTTCACTGATATCAATTCCTTCCTGAAACAACCCGGAGGGACAAATACAGAAGATGAGGAGATAAAACCGCGACAGTCAGATCAATTATCTGCTCAAAAAGATATCATTACAGAACAGATTATTGTTTTATATATTACTGCTTTTCCACAACAATTATTCAGTGGTCCGAATATATTACTGGCTATGGAATATGCTGATTTTCAATTCGGCGCAATGAACATCTTCCATTACTACAGGAATGACCAGTCACAATCAAAGCGCGCGTTATTCAGTCTTGCGAATATGCTTGAACCGGGGTACTTTGATCTTCAGAAGATGGAAACATTTACAACCAGTGGTCTCGCGTTGTTCCTGAGTCTCCCTGTGGAACTGGAAGGTGCTGCAGCGTTTGATATGCTGCTTGGGACTGCACAAACACTTGCGGATTTATTATCCGGTGAAGTACGTGATGCCGCGCATAAATTGCTTAATCCAGATTCAATAAAAAAAATGCGGGAAATTGCCAATCTCTATTAAAACGTTTTGTTCTGTAGACATGTAATGATTCCCAAGGATATCGCAAAACGTTCAGCTGAATTACGCAACCTGATTAATCAGCACAATTATCGATATTACGTGCTTGATGATCCTTCAATACCGGATGCTGAATATGATCGATTGCTATCCGAATTGGCTGCACTGGAAAAGGAATATCCGGGGCTAGTTACTCCTGATTCACCCACGCAGCGTGTCGGCGCAAAGCCACTGGACGTCTTTAGCGAAGTCAAACACGCAGTGCCTATGTTATCCCTGGCAAATGCATTTGATAAAGAGGACATGGATGCCTTTGATCGACGGGTGAGGGAACGGTTGAATATTAATATTGTTGAATATGCCGCTGAGACCAAACTGGATGGCGTTGCGATCAGTCTGCTTTTTGAAAATGGTGTATTTGTCCAAGGAGCGACACGCGGAGACGGTGAAACCGGTGAGGATGTGACCTTGAATTTAAGAACGATCAAAGCCATTCCACTGCGCTTGATGGGTAATTATCCTGATCTTCTTGAGGTGCGTGGTGAAGTATATATGAGCAAAAAGGGATTCAGTGATTTGAATAAAACACAAAAGAAGAAGGGTGAAAAACTTTTTGCCAATCCCCGCAATGCTGCAGCTGGGAGCTTGAGACAATTGGATCCCAATATCACCGCGCAAAGACCTTTGCTGTTTTTCGCTCATGGGGTAGGGCAACATGACAGGACTATGTTACCAGGGACTCATACGGAGATATTGAAGAAATTGCAAAAATGGGGTTTACCCATATCTCCGGAAACAAAAATGGTGACCGGTATCGGCCAATGCCATGCATATTACCGGATGATCGGTGAACGCCGTGCAGATTTGGCTTACGAGATTGATGGCGTTGTTTTTAAAGTGAATGATATTGCGCAACAGGAATTGCTGGGATTTGTTTCACGCGCGCCGCGTTGGGCGATCGCCTGGAAATTTCAACCCGAAGAGGAAATTACAAAAGTCGTTGATATTGAGGTCCAGGTCGGACGAACTGGCGCCCTGACACCCGTAGCCAGGCTGGAGCCGGTTTTTGTGGGTGGTGTGACGGTCACGAATGCCACATTGCATAACGAAGATGAAATACGCCGCAAGGATGTCAGGGCTGGGGACACGGTGATTATACGCCGTGCAGGTGATGTAATTCCGGAAGTTGTCCGGGTATTGCAGGAAAAGCGTCCTGAATCAGCGCGTCCTTTTCAGATGCCCAGAAAATGTCCGATCTGTGGTTCAGATGTTGAGCGGTTGGAAGGCGAAGCTGTCGCGCGCTGCAGTGGTGGTTTGTTTTGTTCAGCACAACAAATCCAGTCCATTCTTCATTTTGCTTCGCGTCTCGCCATGGATATTGAAGGAATGGGTGACAAACTTGTTGAACAACTGGTAGCAACCGGTCACGTGAGAAACGTTGCTGACCTTTACACGCTGAAACAGGAACAACTTGCCTCTCTCGATCGAATGGGAGAAAAATCTGCGGGTAATATTATCCAGGCATTGGAGAACAGCAAACAGACCACGTTAAACCGGTTTCTTTATGCGCTTGGGATACGTGAAGTAGGTGAGGCAACGGCCCGTAATCTGGCGCAGCACTTTGGAAACCTGGAACTGATCAGGACGGCGAATCAGGAAGAATTGGAAAAAGTGCCCGATATTGGCCCCATCGTCGCCCGGCATATCACGACATTTTTTGCACAGTCACATAATAATAAAATCATCGGACGCTTGCTTGACGCAGGAATTACCTGGCCAAAAGTAAAAGCAAGTAGAAAAAAACCGCTTTCCGGGAAAACTTTTGTCATCACCGGGGTTCTGGAAAGCATGAAGCGAGATGAGGCCAAAGAGCGGTTACAGACCCTGGGGGCGAAGGTGAGCGGCAGTGTCTCAAAGAAGACGAATTATGTGATCGCGGGTAGTGATCCCGGAAGCAAGGCAGACAAGGCCCGTGAATTGAATATAGAAATATTAAACGAAAAGGAATTTCTATCATTGCTGGATAGAAACAGATTGTGAATTATCAAACAATGAATTCCGATGAAACAGACCCGGCGAAATAAAACTATTTGAGATAATTTTTTAACCATACAAACCGGTTTTCTTAAGACGGCCATTCAAGGATAATCACGCGCTTTCCGTTTGGTTTAATTTTATTTCAGGAGTATTTAATGGCGCAGTATGTTTACACGATGAACCGCGTAGGGAAGGTTGTACCACCCAAGCGGCAGATTCTCCGTGATATTTCCCTCTGCTTCTTTCCTGGCGCAAAGATCGGCGTGCTCGGTCTGAACGGTGCGGGAAAATCGACGCTGTTGAAAATTATTGCCGGCGTGGATAAAGATTACCTCGGCACGATCAATTCACAAAAAGGAATCACATTCGGCTATCTTCCGCAGGAACCGGAAT
>JACQHV010000186.1 GCA_016198885.1 Gammaproteobacteria bacterium | reverse complement strand
GGTGATGATCGCGTGACCGCAATACATTATCAAATCAATCAGCCGGTTATCGTTTTTCCAGTTTTGCCAATTCCTGTGCAAGCATTGATACTGTATATCTGATTTGATCTTCAGTATGCATGGAGGTGATGAAAAAGCGCAATCGTGCATCGTTTTGCATGACGGCAGGATAAATGATTGGTTGAACGTGAATTCCCAGATCGAACAAACGCTGTGACAGTTGCATGCAGGAAATTGCGTTACCAATAACAATAGGCACAATCGGCGTGCCGCTGTTCAAGCCTGTGTCCAGACCATGCTGTTTGGCCAGTTCCAGGAATAATAATGTATTCTTGTGCAGACGCTTGACCCGTTCCGGTTCCCTTTGAATTATCTCGAATGCTGCGAGCGCAGCTGCTGCATCAGGCGGTGACAATCCGACACTGAATATGAATCCCGGTGTGGAAAATTTCATGTATTCAATAAGGGCCTGGTTACCGGCTATAAATCCTCCACAACTGGCAAACGTCTTGCTCAAGGATCCCATCCATATATCCACGTTTTTCCTGTCAATCGAGAAATATTCGCCTACACCGCCACCTGTTTCACCTATAACTCCAAGTGAATGGGCTTCATCAATCATCAGTAATGCATTATAACGCCGCTTAATATCAATGGCCCTTCTGATATCCGGAATATTTCCGTCCATGCTGTATGCGCCTTCCAAAATAATAAGCACTCTCTGATATTCTTCCCGATGGATATCCAGTAATTCTTCCAGCTTGTCCCAGTTGTTATGAGGGAAAATCAGGCGTTGTGCTTTTGTTAATTGGCATCCGGTCTGAATGCTGTTATGGGCAAGATTGTCATGTATGACCAGGTCTTTACGTCCGAACAGGTGTCCTATCGTTGTCACATTGGTGCAATAGCCGCTGACAAAAACAATACAATCATCAACGCCGAGAAAATTTGAGATCACTCTTTCAAGTTCGAGATGGAGTGGTATTTGCCCCGAGACAATACGGCTCGCAGATACAGAAGTTCCATATTTATCTATTGCGGCCTTTGCAGCATCAGAAACATATTTATAACCTGACAACCCTAAATAGTTATAACCGGAAAAATTAATATATTCGCTATCGTTAATATTAATCCTGTCGTTGTTGATACTCTCGCTGGTGAGAAAGAAAGGCACAGAGATATTATTTTGCTGCGCTTCAACCTTTCTTTTTTGCAAAACTTGATAGCCCGGGAATTGATTGAAGTGGGTATATTTCTCGGTTTTATTCCGGGGTGATATAGCTGGTTTGCCTTCGAACACCCGGAAATAATCTTCCGGTTCCGGGAAATCAGACTGCGTGATATTTTCTCTGGGTATGGCTTTCTGGGTCATTTCTTCCGGCACCGTCGTCAGCAAACTAATGGATATCCATGGCTAAGTAATACCATAGAAAACAATTAAATAATATTAAATTTCATTATGCAGCAAACAGCCAGAATAACTGAAATTCAATAAAATTATGCCGTGGAATCCCTGTGTCTTTATTTAGATATTATGGTGGATTGTACTTCCATATTACAGGCATTCGAAATGAAATTATTTGTATTTAAGTGCATCCTGGGTGATGACTCTGCAAATTTTACTGGGAAGCTCAACCAGGAGATGCTGTTTATCACCTGCGGGGCAGGTTTCATTATTGCGATCTCATAGTTTCAGACATGCTGAATAAATACTCCAATCCAGTTATACAACATACTATTACCTGTATAACTCACAAAAAACGGATTTTTCACTTCGGGTCACGAGCTGAACCATTTGGGAAAATACTTGACTAAATTACTAGGTTATGTAATCCTGACTGCTCTTTTGCAGTGCAATATATTGGAGAAACAAGACCATGAAACTGACTACCAGAGGGCGCTACGCCGTCACAGCTATGCTGGATCTGGCACTGCACCATGAACAAGGGCCCATCAGTCTTGCAGATATATCGTCAAGGCAGAGTTTATCGTTGTCCTACTTGGAGCAGTTATTCGCCTGCCTGAGAAAAACCGGCCTGGTACAGAGCGCGCGTGGCCCCGGCGGTGGTTATCTTCCGGGAAGACCCATCACGGAAATCTCCGTCGCCGATGTAATCGATGCTGTCGATGAACACGTCGACGCCACCCGTTGTGGCGGACATCAGAATTGTCAGGGCGAATTACGTTGTTTGACGCACGACCTGTGGGAAGATCTCAGCAATCAGATCTCAACATTCCTGGGCGGGATCAGTCTCGCCGATCTGGTGCAAAGACGAACGGTCAGACAGGTATCGCAACGGCAGGATGTCATCATGCTGCATATGCGGGTTCAGTAAACAGTAAGGATCGAATCAATGACACAAACAGGCATTACATTGACAGACAGGGCTGCTCACCATGTGCGTGATTACCTTGTCAAGCATGACAGCGGCATCGGGCTGCGTGTTGGTGTCAAACCAACAGGTTGTTCCGGCTATCAGTATGTCATTGAGGCAGTGACAAATATTGGTGATCACGATCATGTCTTTGAATCCTGTGGCGTGAAACTTGTAACCGATGAACAGAGTCTGCGTTATCTCTCCGGGACAGAGCTCGATTATGTGCACGATGGACTTAAAGCCGGATTTAAATTTTATAACCCGAATGTGAAGGAAACCTGCGGCTGCGGTGAAAGTTTCAGCATTAACAAAACAACAGAAGATAAATAAGGGAAATTTTATGGCAACCCACTCCCAAGATGTCGAACGTCTGGTTAAAAAGGAATATAAACACGGTTTTGTCACTGATGTTGAGGCCGATACTGTTCCTCCAGGACTCGATGAAGAAGTTATACGTTTAATCTCTATCAAAAAGAATGAGCCGGATTGGTTGCTCGAGTGGCGGCTTGGGGCCTATCGCAACTGGTTGACCATGCAGGAACCCAAATGGGCGCATGTATGGCACGAACCCATCGATTATCAGGCCATTTCATATTATTCCGCCCCGAAATCCAGAAAGGAAGGGCCCGGGAGTCTTGACGAAGTCGATCCCAAGTTACTGGAGACTTACGAAAAGCTCGGGATTCCATTGCACGAACAAAAGATGCTATCAGGCGTTGCAGTCGATGCGGTATTTGACAGTGTCTCTGTCGCCACGACCTTCAAGGAAAAACTTGCTGAAGCAGGTGTGATTTTCTGTCCTTTTTCAGAGGCAGTACAAAATCATCCCGAACTGGTAAAGCAATACCTTGGTACTGTGGTACCTGCGGGTGATAATTTCTTTGCCGCGTTGAATTCGGCCGTATTTACCGACGGCTCATTTTGTTATATCCCCAAAAACACCCGTTGCCCGATGGAATTATCCACGTATTTCCGGATCAATGCCGCCAACACCGGACAATTCGAGCGCACGCTTATTATTGCTGATGAAGGCAGCTATGTCAGTTATCTGGAAGGTTGTACGGCGCCTATGCGTGATGAAAACCAGTTGCATGCGGCCGTTGTTGAATTGATTGCTCTGGATAATGCACAGATTAAATATTCAACCGTGCAAAACTGGTATCCCGGTGATGAGAACGGCAAAGGCGGGATCTATAACTTTGTCACCAAGCGTGGTGATTGCCGTGGTAATAACTCAAAGATCTCCTGGACGCAGGTTGAAACCGGGTCTGCCATCACCTGGAAATATCCAAGCTGCATATTGAAAGGTGACAATTCACAAGGTGAATTTTATTCAGTTGCGGTTACGAACAATTATCAGCAGGCCGATACCGGTACCAAGATGGT
>JACQHV010000191.1 GCA_016198885.1 Gammaproteobacteria bacterium | reverse complement strand
TCAGTATGTTGCCCAACCGGACATTCTCCCCACCCCCTCGCCCCCTCCCGCTAAGGGAGGGGGAAATAAATTTTGAGATAGGTTCTAGTAAAAAGCTATTCACTACCAGCCACGGGCTCCGAATCCCGAGTTACGAGCCCCAAGTCCAGAGAAACTGAATTATTTCAGATACCAGTATGAGGGAAGCGTCTGTAGTCGTGGATCGTCCACAGGCCCGCCGACAGTAAAGTGATACAAACTCTGCCAGCTGTGGTCACTGATGCCCAGTACCTCATGCATGGCATCATCAAAAAAACAGCCGATGCCCGTGGATCGAATGCCGGCGGCTTCGGCTTCCAGGTACAGGATTTGTCCTATCAGCCCGGTTTCCCAGAACAGACGCGGATAAAATAATGCGCCGTGTTGTTCAAGACTGGCTTTGAATTCCGCCAGCATGCCCAGTGAAAAGGCGCCGTCTGCAGCGATATCCTGATGACAACTGATTATTCGCGAGGCATCTCGTGCATCGGCCTCTTGCAGCAGATACAAATGCAGAAATTCCGGACAGCCATCAGGTTTGTTCCAACGGAAGTCAGGACGTAATGCCTTTTTTAATGGCGGTTCGTGATCAGGATCGCGGACGAGCATATACAATCCTGCCGGTAATTCATCCACACGGTGGACGAAAATGGCGAGTGAAACACATGCCCGCCAGGGCAATACTTCTATTATATTTTTACCCGAATGCGGAGAGACATGCATCATCATTCTATAAAATGTTTCTTTACTGATCGTGCTACGCCCATCCATCGCAAGCGCACTGCGACGTTCCCTGATGATCTTTCGTACTGATATTTGCCTGTCTTCATCAAATTCATTTTTGCTATTTTGTCCGATACGGGAATCCTCGGTAACTGCTCCCGGCGTTACTCTACCTCCTACATCCATGTAGTCGTGTTTATGATTCAATGGACGTTGACCATCGAAACGGCATGCTTCAGCAACAGTATCAATGATCGGCCATTCATGATGATAATTGCTTAATGTATTTGGACTGCCTTCAAAATCACCTGACTTAATACGCTCAAGTAATGTCTCAGGCAGAGTAACGATGAGATTCGTTGGTATCATGTTTTCATCTGAAGGGAAAATTACCAGCAGGCAGTCCGGATGTTCCGCTTCGATTCCCTTCTGTTGGTGGATTCCTAACAGTGTTGCCAGATCGTCATCTGTTACTGAATGAATCAGCCTGGTTTTCCAACCAAGAGTTGCTGCGGCGAAAGTAATTGTGCCAATAGCATGTCCCGCGTCGTGATGACAGTAACGATAAGCGCGTTCACCGTATTTCCAGGATTCCCGCCAGTAGATCGATGCCAACGAAATCAACAGGGAATCCGGCGGCAGATTCCGGCTGATGGCATCCCATTCCTTGCCCGTCAGGATCATCCGGCGCTCCAGTGCATGCCCGTAAGCTGAATAATGATAGACGGCTGTTACTTCGCTCAAATCTGTAACCGGCGCGGCGATCAAATAAGCCTCGGTGGGGTGAAGATCGCCACTTGAAGGATTGACCCGCAATGACCAGCGATTTTCACCTGCCTGTTTCCAGGCGGAGATCGCGAGACTCTCATAAAACAGACGGCTGATTGAATCCCGATTTATTGCTGCGACAGGTTTCTGTAATGTTTCAAACAGCGAGTCATAGGTAGGCGTATCAGTAATCTTCGGATGGTCAAGTGGAAGTGTTAATGATTGATCATATCGCCGGAATGGATTGGGTTGGCTCTTCCAATCCATATAACCCAATGAACGTGCATAGCGTTGAAGGTGGTGTTTCGTCCGATCGTGATATTCGTAAACGATATTAAGGTCAGCGGGGCTACTTTGTTTCCTGGTTATTTTTGCCAAGGTGATCAACCGGACATTATGGTTCAGGTCACAACCGTTTAAAATCCAACTGTTTCATAATTAAAGTATACAATCAAACTGTAACAAGTTTGGTAATGTCCCAATTTGGATTTTTCCCAGGCTTTTCCAGTTTGTCATATCGAGCGCAGCGAGAAATCCTTGCTTTGTTCGCGACACCAATGGCGGATTCCTCGTCGCTACCGCTCCTCGGAATGACAAACAACACGGGATCAGGATCTGGGCACCTGAATTATTAACATATTTACTACGGCAGGGATATTTTTATTCCGGCAACGATTTATTTCCCTGCACTACAACTGCTGGTCAAAACTGTCTGAAAGAAAGATAGTGCAACAGGTGTACGTTGTCTTTATTAATGCAACACCCTGTTATCCACATGGCACTGCTGATGTTGATGGAAAGTAAAGACCTCATTATCACTCAATAAAGGATCTGTATATACGGGTGTAACCTCGCCCGCGGGCGAGCGCAGATACCTGATGTAAACAGGGGCATCACAAACGGGACATGGAATTGTTGGATGTATGTTCATGATCGTCCATATGGGGGCATAGAGAAGATTTTTCAAGAGACAGCTATTATGCCGATACCTCGAGTTTTTTGCGGAGGGTGTTAACAAGCTGGCAGCGTTTATGCAGATCGGGTGACCACTTGTTGGCATCCGGGTCACGGGCGTATTTATGGTAGAGCTCCAGGCGGTGCATGGCATCTTCATAGAGGAGGTGCTGAAGATGCTCGGCTATCGCCCGCGCCTCACGTATTCGAACATTCAGGTCTGGATTGGTCATAAAAATAATTTTCTGTACTGGTTAGTGATCTATATAGCAGTTTCATTTCACCGGATCAGTAAAAACCGGACCAGCGGGAGGATCTATCCGACCAGCGGCACCATTTGGGGGTGAATAAAATATGAATGTTAACTGGTTCACACTATATATTAATGATTTGCGGCAGGCCCGCCCCAGTCTGGCCGGTCTGGATGAGAGATTGTGAAAATTTCCCGCGGAAGCCCTGGAACCGGAGAACGAAGGTATATCCCGCCTGGATCCAAATAGCAGTAACAGGTAAACAATCAAACGCTGAAGTGATA
>JACQHV010000190.1 GCA_016198885.1 Gammaproteobacteria bacterium | reverse complement strand
TTCCCCCCACCCTCTCGCCCCCTCCCGCCAAGGGAGGGGGAAATAAACTTTGAGATAGGTTCTAACCACTATTCACTATTCACCAATCACTATTAATTATGGTTCTGAAAAATCAGTCGTAGCTCCAACGCTGATCTGGTGAGCCCGTTTCTCAAAATAGGCGTTCTTTACAAATTCATATTCATCGAGGGCGGCTTCTCCCACCAGTTTCTTTGCGCTCAATAAATCCGCCTTGAAATCGACATAGTTGAGCGTGAGCAGGCCGGCCTTGAGTTCGGTATCATCCAGGTAAAAAACCGGGTTCAGAATACCACGATCCACAGCATTGCCTGTGACATCACGGACTGTCGATGGGCCGAATAACGGGATTACCAGATATGGGCCTGATCCTACGCCCCAGTGTGCCAAGGTCTGGCCAAAATCTTCATCATGTTTGGGCAGTCCCGCGTGTGTAGAAACATCAAAAAAGCCTGCCAGACCGATTGTCGAATTAAAAATAAACCGGGTCGCATCTGAAAGGGCCTGATTGACCTTTAACTGCAGAAAATCATTAACGACAACGGCAATATCATTCAGATTGCTGAAGAAATTGGTGATGCCTTTATCAACCAGCTCAGGAGTGATTACCTGATACAGCTTGCTGACATGATTAAACAGTGCATCATCAACGGCCTGATTGAATGAATACACGCCGCGGTTAAATCCTTCAAAGGGATCACGCGGATCACCAGCCCCCGTAGTTGCACATCCACTGACAAAAACCACCAGCGCAATACCGCACGCCACCCTGATTTTACGAATGATTTCCGCTGGCATACGTCAGGCTCCTTTATGATACGTTTTAAGACAAGAGAGATGAAAAACTGGACATGAATTTGTTATGGTTTTTATTGTTATCCGGGACATTTCTTCCCTCAGACTATAACAACAACTGTTATTATTTCAATCCACTGAGACGATAATTAATTATCAAATAACCAGTACCGGTTTAAGTAATGTTTACATGCTTAATATTTATTGTCCTGGTTAATCAATTAATTAGTTGGTGAAATTAAATTAATATATCAAGTATAGAATCGATATATCCATGACGGAAAAAATACTGAATATTGACAAACAGGAGCAGGAAAAATTTGATTCCCTGGCCCCGGATTGGTGGAACATAGATGGCCAATTCAAGACGCTACATGACATTAATCCAGTGCGTCTTGATTATATCGATCGCAAAATCAGCCTGGCGGGAAAAACTGTTCTTGACCTGGGTTGCGGTGGCGGTTTGCTGTCTGAAGCAATGGCAAAAAAGGGCGCGCATGTTACCGGTCTGGACATCAGCGAGGAGCCGCTTGCAATTGCACGAAAACACTGTCAGCAAACCGGTCTCGATATTCAATATATAAACGCAATCCCGGAAGATTATGCAACCCGGAATGAACATAGATTTGATGTTGTAACGTGCATGGAGATGCTTGAACATGTACCGAATCCGGAATCGATCATCCAGGCCTGCGCCAGACTCATCAAAACTCATGGTCATGTCATTTTTTCCACCATTAACAGGACACCCAGGGCCTATTTGTTTGCTGTCCTGATGGCAGAACACCTGTTAAAGATCTTACCTCCCGGGACACATGACTATGCCAGATTCATACGCCCCTCGGAACTTGCGGTCTGGTGTGAGCGGCAAGGTCTTTGCGTCAAAGATATTGCCGGCATGGCCTATATACCATTCCTGGGACATGTATCAATAAATAAAAATCCCGGTGTTAATTATCTGATGCATGCCTCCAGGAGTGATTAAAAATTCAAAATGATAAAAGCCGTTTTTTTTGATTTGGATGGTACGCTCGCTGATACTGCACCGGATCTCGCCGCTGCCCTGAATCAACTCCTTGCAGAACAAGGCAGATCTGCCCTCCCATATGAGGTAATCCGGCCTGCGGTCTCACTGGGTGGAAATGCAATGATCAGACTGGCATTTGGCATCGATGAAGTCACGCCTGAATTCAATTCATTCCGTCAACGTTTTCTTGAGATTTATCAATCCCGTTTGCTTGATGATACGCACTTGTTTCCGGGAATGTCGCAGGTGCTGGAAATCCTGGAATCGAAGGGCATTATCTGGGGTGTGATTACCAATAAACCCTCGTGGCTGACAAATCCTCTCATGCAGAAACTTGGACTCTACGGACGTGCAAAATGTATTATCAGCGGCGATACAACTGAAAACAGAAAACCCCACCCGGCACCCATGCTGTACGCATGTGAAATTTCAGAGACTGAACCCTGCTCTTCTCTTTATATTGGTGATGCCCGGCGGGACATTGACGCCGGACGGGCTGCCGGAATGCATACTTTGATCGCAGAATATGGTTACATCGGAAAGGATGAAGAGCCATCACAATGGCGGGCAGACGGGATGATCTCCGACCCCCTTGGGATCATCGACTGGATTAACAACTTCCATACTGATCAATGAGCACGGAAGATTATTGCCGTATCAGGGCAGCGCCTCCAGGTTCAAATTTTTATTACAGCACCCTGTTTCAACCGGAACAGATTAAACGCCATCTTTTTGCCCTGCATGCCTTTGCTGCCGAGATCGAAAATGTCATCGAAGAATGTGTTGATCCAGGGGTCGCACGACTCAAACTGGCATGGTGGCATGATGAAATTCAACGTGCATATGCAGGAGTCGCAAGACATCCAGTGGGAAAGGAACTGGCTGTCATTATCAAACTGTACTCCATTACGGAAGATCAAATGCAAGGTCTCATTGATCACTATGATCAATGGATCAATGTCAAGCAACCCGATTCCTATCCCGGTTTGATGGATTTTTTACAGCAGGGTCCCGGTCAACTCTGGAAACACTCTGCAGATATTTGCACTTATCAGGAACACAGAACTCCCGAGCTGATCAGTGAAATCGGTTGTTTAATCGCATATTTTCAGATACTGCAAAATGCACGGACCCATATCCTGCAAGGACGATCATTCTGGCCCCGGGATGATATGGTCATTGCGGGAATACAGTTACAGGATTTGATCAATACAAAAAGTAAAAATACTGATAATTTCATTGTCCGTCAGGTTCAGCGGCTGGTTGAACGACTGGAATACTGTTACAAACAATTTCCGGGTAGTGATTGTCTCCTGCAACTTCATGGGCTGATTATGTCCCGCATCATTATGCAGACCTGTGAGGAGATCACGGATGAAGAATCAATGATCCTGGATCAGAAAATATCCCTTACCCCGTTAAGAAAATTATGGATTGCCTGGCAAACGAAAAGACAATGCAAACGGAGACAATTATCAACCCGTCTCTGATGCCAGCGAACGCCTGTATCTCAATCTGACCCGGAGACGGCGAAACAAATCAGCATCAACTACATCAGGTGTTAGGATGACGACAGGGAAACGCATCCCGCAACTGAAAGGCAAAACTACCAGCAATGGATGCACCAGCGCACCTGAACGCAGCGAGACTTCACGGGTTTCTCCATTTGCAGTGGTCAGGTGCCATTCCTCCATAACATCAAGCAACAACTGTACAGGGCTATGGGGATTTTTCTGCAGGATATACGTACGTATCGTATGCAACAGACTGGCAAGAATGGCTGAAGCAATCAACAGCTTTAACGCCAGAACAAATTTCACGCCAAACAGGACCAGAATGGCCCCAAGATGGCCAACATAAAGACCTGACGTCAGCCAGAAAGAAGGTTTGATGTCAATACAGAGTGGTAATTCAAAATGGTTCGACATTGATATGCTACGGCCTCCCTGCTGTATAAAATAATGCCACACTTTGTTGATCAGTCTAAAATGTGGCAAGAATGTAATATTAATTTTTATTGCTGTGCAACATTAATCAGCATTAGTAATAATATAATAATACTTGAGATATCATTAACGACATGCAAAAAATAAATATGGACGAAAAACAAGAAAACAGGGAAAAGAAATCAAGCAATATTGATCTGCAGAAGCAGCAGGGATCAGTTGACCGTCCAAAAGAATTAGGCGGCCCGAAAGGACCCGAACCCACGCGTTATGGTGATTGGGAACGGCGCGGCCGTTGTATCGATTTTTAATTAACAGATTAATTTCATAAGAACAGAAATTATCCGGTCCGCCGGAGAATATTTTTTACGCTGAGAGGGGTAATAACAATATGGCAACGGACAACCGCCCGCTATCGCCACACTTGCAGATATATAAACCTCAATTAACGTCGATTTTATCCATCACACATCGCGGCACGGGTGTGTTCCTGAGTATATCTGCATTGTTTCTCTGCTGCTGGCTGCTCGCCATTGCCAACGGACCTGACGTTTATGCAAACCTGCAAACTTATATTACGGCATGGTATGGGCAGGTTATCCTGTTTGCCTGTGTGTTTTCACTCTACTTTCACCTTTGTAATGGTATCCGACACCTCATCTGGGATATGGGCCTAGGACTGGACATAAAGACAACCTATATCTCCGGTTATATCGTAGTCGCAGCAACCGTATTGTTAACCGTTGCAACCTGGTGTATTGCAGGAGTCAGCGTATGAGTTTGCGTACACCACTCCACCGCGTGCGTGGTCTCGGTTCCGCAAAAGAAGGCACTCAGCACTGGTGGGCCCAGCGGCTTACTGCCATTGCCCTGGTTCCGCTTACTGTCTGGTTTATTTACTCACTGGTTGTGATGACCACGATGGAATATGCAACTGTTACTGCATGGATGCAATCTCCGATTGTCAGCACTTTGTTGATACTCTTTATATTTTCCCTCTTCTATCATGCGCAACTCGGTATGCAGGTCGTGATTGAAGATTACGTTGACAGCGAGACCCTGAAATTCGGCAGCATTATTTTACTCAATTTTGTCATGCTGTTTGCCGGCCTCGCCTCTGTCATTGCGGTGTTGAAGGTTTTTCTGGGGTTATAAGAACTAATGTTCAAGGCATATACCATTATCGATCACAAGTACGATGTCGTTGTTGTTGGGGCGGGTGGCGCGGGTCTGCGGGCTACATTTGGCATGGCGGCAAAAGGCCTGAAAACGGCCTGTATTACCAAGGTGTTTCCGACCCGCAGCCATACCGTCGCCGCCCAGGGGGGAATGAGCGCTGCACTCGGCAATATGGGGCCGGATGACTGGCGCTGGCATATGTATGACACAGTGAAGGGCTCTGACTGGCTGGGTGATCAGGATGCCATTGAATACATGTGCCGCGAGGCCGCGCCCTCAGTGATTGAGCTTGAACATTACGGCGTTCCTTTCTCACGCACGGAAGACGGCAGGATTTATCAGCGGCCCTTCGGCGGCATGACTACAAACTTCGGTGAAGGGACAGCACAGCGCACCTGCGCCGCCGCTGATCGTACCGGCCATGCAATCCTGCATACCCTGTATCAGCAATCACTCAAATATGAGGCCGAATTTTTTATCGAATACTTTGCCCTCGATCTGATTATGGATGAAGAAAAGTCCTGTCACGGAGTTTTGGCCTGGAATCTTGATGACGGGACGATCCATCGCTTTCGCGCTCATGAAGTTGTACTGGCAACCGGTGGTTACGGCCGAACCTATTTTTCCTGCACCTCCGCGCATACCTGTACCGGCGATGGTAACGCCATGGTATTGCGCGCGGGACATCCCTTGCAGGATATGGAATTTATCCAGTTCCATCCCACCGGTATCTATGGCGCTGGTTGTCTGATCACTGAGGGTGTTCGTGGTGAAGGTGGTTATCTTACCAATTCTGCGGGTGAACGATTCATGGAACGTTACGCTCCCTCGGCAAAGGATCTCGCATCACGTGATGTGGTCAGCCGTTCTATGACCATGGAGATCCGTGAAGGCCGCGGTGTTGGTCCTGAGAAAGATCATATCTACCTGCACCTTGAGCACCTTGGTCCGGAAGTGATTAATGAACGCCTGCCCGGCATTGCCGAATCCGCGAGAATCTTTGCCGGCGTGGATGTTACCAGACAACCTATCCCGGTAATTCCAACGGCACATTACAACATGGGAGGTATCCCGACCAACTATCATGGCCAGGCCGTGACATTCAAGGATGGCAATCCGGATGCCATTATCCCGGGCTTGATGGCCATAGGAGAGGCCGCCTGCGTGTCGGTACATGGCGCCAACCGCCTCGGTTCAAATTCACTGTTGGATCTGATCGTCTTTGGCCGCGCTGCAGCCACTTACTGCGCAGAGACCATCAAACCCGGACAGGCCCATAAACCCATTCCCGACGCAGGTGAAGAAAGCCTGTCCCGGCTGGATAAATTACGACACAACAAAGGCTCATTACCCACCGCACAGATCCGTCTGAATATGCAACGTACCATGCAGAACAATGCCGCAGTCTTCCGCACCGGTAAGATATTGAAGGAAGGCATGGACAAGATGGCCGAAGTCTGGGCATCATTCAGGGACGTCAAAGTGATGGACAAAGGCATGATCTGGAATACCGATCTGG
>JACQHV010000189.1 GCA_016198885.1 Gammaproteobacteria bacterium | reverse complement strand
TCCACCGGAAAATAAACTTCCAATCGATCTCTCGATCGGAGAGCCCAAGCATGCAACACCCGAATTTATTCTGGATGAAATAAAACGCCATTTGCAATCGGCGGCGATCTACCCAAAAACACGCGGGAATGACGAATTACGCCAGGCCATTTCCGATTGGCTGGTGAAACGGTTCAAACTCCCCAAAGGCAGTATCAGCGCAGATAAACATATATTACCCGTTAATGGGACACGCGAGGCCATTTTTGCCTTTGCTCAGTGTGTCGTTGATCACCATGCAGCTTCACCCGTTGTGATTTCACCCAATCCGTTTTATCAAATTTATGAAGGAGCGGCATTGCTGGCAGGCGCTGAACCGGTATATGTCAACTGTATGGAGACGAATAATTTTATACCTGACCTAGATTCAGTCTCCCCTCATACATGGAAACGATGCCGGCTATTGTATTTATGTTCTCCCGGCAATCCGACCGGTGCAGTCATTAACAGGGAAACAATCGCGCGATTGCTTGAGTTGGCTGACAGATATAATTTCATCATTGCCTGCGACGAATGTTACTCGGAAATCTATTTCAACGAGGAACAACCTCCGCATGGTCTTTTGCAGGTGTCAGCGGAACTTGGCAGGGACGATTACCGGCGTTGTATTGTATTCCACAGTTTGTCCAAACGTTCCAATGTACCGGGGATGCGTTCGGGATTTATCGCCGGTGATCAGGATTTGATTCAGGCTTTTTTACGCTACCGTACCTACCACGGCTGTGTTATGCCGCTGTATATACAAGCAGCCAGTATCCTCGCCTGGCGGGATGAGACACATGTTATGCAAAACAGAAAAATGTATCGTGAGAAATTTGATGCCGTACTGGATATCCTGCAGTCTGCACTGGAGGTAAAACGCCCACAGGCAGGTTTTTATTTGTGGCCGGAAACCCCCGGCACCGATACCGACTTTGCACGAGGCTTATATTCCAGTCAAAATGTTACCGTATTACCGGGAAGTTTTCTTTCGCGTATGTCAAACAATATAAATCCTGGCGAACGGCAGGTACGCATTGCCCTTGTGGCATCACTCGATGAATGTGTAGAGGCAGCCAGACGAATTTGTGAATATATGAATACTCTATGAACAGGAAATAATGATGAGCCAGCTAGAAGATATCATTAATGAAAATTTCGAAAAGCGGACAACGATTTCCCCCACGACCGCAAGCAAGGAACTAAAGAATGCTGTGAATGAGGCACTCGCCGGCCTGGACTGCGGCAAACTTCGCGTCGCCGAAAAAAAAGATGGGGAATGGATTGTCAATCAATGGTTAAAAAAAGCGGTATTGCTTTCCTTTCTGCTTGAAGAAAACAAGGTAATCGAAGGCGCTTTTACAAATTACTTTGACAAAGTGCCTGCAAAATTCACGAATCTGAACAAGTCTGATTTTGCAAAGATCGGCGCCCGGATCGTGCCGCCCGCTACCGCACGGCGCGGTTGCTATATCGCGCCGAATGTCATCATGATGCCGAGTTTTGTCAACATCGGCGCCTACGTGGATTCCGGCACCATGGTGGATACCTGGGCGACAGTCGGGTCATGCGCCCAGATTGGAAAGAACGTACATCTCTCAGGAGGTGTTGGCATCGGAGGCGTACTGGAACCACTCCAGGCAAACCCCACTATTATCGAAGACAATTGCTTTATCGGTGCCCGCTCTGAAGTGGTCGAAGGCGTGATTGTGGGTGAAGGTTCCGTAATATCAATGGGGGTATATATCGGCCAGAGCACCCGTATCTACCATCGCGAATCCGGGGAAACCAGCTATGGGCGTATACCTCCCGGTTCGGTCGTGGTCTCGGGCAATCTGCCCTCCAGTGACGGGAAATACAGCCTCTATTGCGTCGTCATTGTAAAACAGGTCGACGAGAAAACGCGCGGCAAGGTTGGCATCAACGAACTACTGAGATATAGTTGACCCCGTCGGAGGGGGGACGGGGCGGTTACGGCGTACATTTAAGAAGAATAATCCTGTAAGTGTAAATTCCACGACATTCAATGCGCTACGACGGTATGGCATGAAATTTCTTGATCAATTTCATTTCACTGATGATCTCAACGTAGAACAGGTTGAGCTGAAAGGCTTTTCACGCAGCGTTGTTGAACTCGAATGGTTGATATTAATCCTGGTTATTCTTTACAGTACCGTTCCGGGCTCGGCCGTTGATGATAAATGGCTGATTATCAAATCATCCCTGTTTTTTGCGGGGTTCGTGCTTGCCTTTCGTTACCTCAATTTTTACAAGAAGGAAACACGCTGGAAACTTGCCATTGAAGTCTGGGTAATGATTGGTTTTATCACTTTCGTACTCTGGCACACGGGCAGGATCGAAAGTCCGTTGCTGAATCTCTACCTGCTCGTAATCATTACCAGTGGCCTGACGCTGGGTAAACTCACCACTGTGTTGATTCTGGTGCTCATTACCTGTGTTTATCTCTACATGGGACAACCCGTATATGCCGGAACTGCATTTTCATTGCAAAACTTCAGTCAATTAATGGCCATATTCAGCCCTTACCTCCTGATTGCCTATCTGACGACGATGTTGTCCGCCGACCTGCAATACGCGAGAAAGATGTTCAAACACCTTTCGGAAGTCGACGAGATGACCGGTCTTTTCAATATAAGGTCGTTTAATAACACACTGACGGCAGAAATCATGAAATCAGCCCGCTATAAACGTATTTTCTCACTATTAATGATAGACGCCGATAACCTGAAGGAAGTCAATGACCGTTATGGCCACGAAGCGGGCAACCGTCTCATCAAGGCCCTGTCAGACACGATAAAATCGTGCCTGAGGGAATCCGATATACTGGCAAGATATGGCGGCGATGAATTTATTGCCCTGCTTCCGGAAACTGACAGTGAAAATGCAGTGGAAGTGGGAGACAGGATCAGGAAGGCCGTTGAAAACACCGCCTTCGATATGGAAGGAAATCAGATAAAAACGACGGTCAGCATCGGCATTGCGAACTTCCCGAAACATGCTGAAAATACCGACAGTCTTTTGCACAAGGTGGACAGGGCCATGTACCAAAGCAAGAACAGTGGCCGCAACAGGGTAACACTCTATTCAGAATCCGAATCACGGCTGCACTGATAGACTTTATCAGGCAGATCGTTGTACAGCAGTCTCCACTTCCGCAGCAAGATAAACCGCCAGTTTTTCCACCTGTCTTTCGTCCACACCTTCCACCATCACCCGGATCAAGGGTTCCGTACCTGACGGACGTAACAGAATACGCCCGCTGTCCCCAAGTTCCGCCTGGGCTGTTTTCACGGCTTTATCAACTGCACTTAATCTGGAAATATCGATCTGTGAATCCGTACTGACATTGATGAGCTTTTGCGGGTATTTATGCATGTCCGATTTAAGCTCACGTAGTGATTTATTCTTGAGCACCATGGTTTCGAGCACTTGTAAACACGAAATGATGCCATCCCCTGTGGTCGTCATATTCAGATCGATAATATGCCCCGAGGTCTCACCACCAAGAGTCAGATGCTCCTGCTGCAACATGTCCATAATGTAACGATCGCCAACCTGTGCACGAAGAAATTTCAGTTTGAGTCCGTTAATCGCCTGTTCAAGTCCGAGGTTGCTCATCAAAGTGCCAACAACACCGCCATTTAATGAATTACATTTTGATCGCGCAATAATAAACAGGATTTCATCCCCATCGACGACTACACCCTTTTGGTCAACCATAATTACGCGATCACCATCGCCATCCAGTGCTATGCCAATGTCTGCGCTGGTTGAGATAACCCGTTCCTGTAATATTTGTGGATAGGTGGCGCCGGACTCCTTATTAATATTGAGTCCGTCAGGTTCAATACCGATAGCAGTGACACTGGCACCCAATTCTTCAAACACATTGGGTGCGATGTGATAAGTAGCCCCGTGTGCACAATCGATGACGAGCTTCATGCCGCCCAGGTTAATCACCGGACTAAATTTGCCTTTGCAGAATTCTATATAGCGCCTCGGGGCATCGATAATACGGCGTGCCTTTCCCAATTTGCTGGAGTTTGTTATTTCAAAGGGGTGATCGAGCTCATTTTCTATTGCCTGCTCAATCTCATCAGGTAATTTGGTTCCGTCAGCCGCAAAAAATTTAATGCCATTATCCTGATATGGGTTGTGCGATGCGCTGATCACAATACCCGCCTGTGCCCGGGTATTACGTGTAAGAAAGGCAATGCCGGGTGTTGGCATGGGTCCGAGTAAACGAATATCAACACCGGCAGCTGATAGACCGGCTTCAAGCGCGGACTCAAACATATAACCTGAGATGCGCGTATCTTTACCAATCAGCACAGGCCCTTTGCCATTTTTAGCCAGGACGCGGCCAGCCGCCCAGCCAAGCTTCATCACAAAATCCGGAGTAATCGGCACTTCACCGACACGACCACGAATTCCGTCTGTGCCAAAGTATCTACGTTTTGTAGTCATTAATTGAATTGGTGATTGGTGATTGGTGATTGGTGATTGGGGAACAGGATTATCCCTGATTATAATCTGAGTACAAATCACTATTCACTAATCACTGATCACCAATCAGGCTGGTTTCGCCGGAGGCTCAACTGCAGGAGCGCCCCCTTCCTTTGCAGTACTGCTGGTCTTGATCTTCTCTGATGTACCGGTATCGTCATCATCCCAATCAGCCGGCGGTTCCGGAACCCTGCCTTGCATGATGGCATCGATCTGATCACTGTCGATGGTTTCGTACTTAATCAACGCTTCAGCCATTACATGTAACTTATCCAAATGTTTCTTGAGCAACTTCTCTGCACGTTGATAATTACGATCGATAATGTTCCTTATTTCTTCATCGATGAGGTGAGCTGTCTCATCCGACACCGCCTTATGTTTGGTAACGGAATGTCCGAGAAATATCTCGCCCTCTTCTTCGCTATAGGTTAACGGTCCCAGACGTTCTGACAGCCCCCATTTGGTAACCATATTGCGCGCAAGTTGGGTGGCGCGTTCAATATCATTGCTCGCACCAGTAGTGACATAATCCTTGCCGAAGATCAATTCCTCTGCAATACGGCCTCCAAAGAGACTGCATATCTGGCTTTCCAGAAGCTCTTTGCTGTAACTGAGGCGATCCGCTTCAGGCAGAAACATGGTCACACCCAAAGCCCTGCCACGCGGGATGATTGTCACCTTGTATACAGGATCATGTGAGGGAACAAGCCGGCCGACTATAGCATGTCCTGCCTCATGGTAAGCCGTGAGCTTTTTCTCCTTCTCACTCATCACCATGGAACGACGCTCTGCACCCATCATGATTTTATCCTTGGCACGCTCGAA
The DNA here is from genome assembly GCA_016198885.1 of Gammaproteobacteria bacterium. GTDB lineage: Bacteria > Pseudomonadota > Gammaproteobacteria > Eutrophobiales > Eutrophobiaceae > JAENIZ01. Next base: position 226 of record JACQHV010000189.1, on the reverse strand, counting down.
GTCTTCCATATCCACGAGTTTCTTGTTACCACGCGCGGCAAACAGCGCCGCCTCATTCACAAGATTGGAGAGATCCGCTCCTGAAAATCCGGGTGTACCGCGCGCAATGATATTGGGCTTTACATCATCGGCGAGTGCGACCTTGCGCATGTGCACCTTGAGGATCTGTTCACGCCCGCGAATATCCGGCAGGGGAACCACCACCTGGCGGTCAAACCGGCCGGGC
>JACQHV010000188.1 GCA_016198885.1 Gammaproteobacteria bacterium | reverse complement strand
GACGTGATCCTGGTGGGCGGCCAGACCCGCATGCCCAAGGTCCAGGAACTGGTAAAGGAAATTTTTGGCAAGGAACCGCGCAAGGACGTCAATCCTGACGAAGCTGTGGCCGTAGGCGCAGCCATTCAGGGCGGTGTTCTCGGCGGTGATGTCAAGGACGTGTTGTTGCTTGATGTTACACCGCTCTCACTCGGTATTGAAACCCTGGGCGGTGTGATGACGAAATTGATCGAGAAGAACACAACGATCCCGACCAAGGCCAATCAGATCTTCTCAACGGCTGAAGACAATCAGACGGCGGTTACCGTGCATGTCCTGCAGGGTGAACGCGAGATGGCTGCAGGTAATAAATCACTTGGACGGTTTGATTTGACCGATATCCCGACAGCGCCTCGTGGTGTTCCGCAAATTGAAGTGACCTTTGATATCGACGCCAATGGCATCCTGAATGTTTCGGCTAAAGACAAGGCGACAGGTAAGCAACAGTCGATCATCATCAAGGCCTCCAGTGGTTTGACCGATAAAGAAATAGAAAAGATGATCAAGGATGCAGAAGCCCACGCCGAAGAAGATCGCAAGGCAAAAGAACTGGTCGAGGCCCGTAATATGGCTGAGCATCTCGTCCATGCTACCAGGAAATCCATGCAGGAACTCAGTGGCAAGATTGAAGAACAGGAAAAGAAGGATATTGAAGCCGCAATCAAACAAGTGGAAGAGGCGATTGAAGGCAACAACAAGGATGCCATTGAAGAAAAGACCCAGAAGCTGACACAGGTTGCCGGCAAATTGGCAGAGCGTGTCTATCAGCAAAGTGCAGCACAGGCATCAGCTGGTGAAACACAATCTGCTAATACTGGCGGTAATGGTGAGGACAAGGCCAATGTGGTGGACGCCGAGTTTGAGGAAGTTGACGACGATAAGAAATAATTCGTAAAACGTGTAACGTGAAATGTGAAGCGTGAAGCGTGAAAAGTGATAAAACACAAAAGCCCGGAAGAAGTGATGACTTCTCCCGGGCTTGTCTGCGTTTGGAAGAATTAATGTAAGTGCTTCTTTCAGAGCCGGGGCTTTTGTTCCAGAACAAGGCGTCGTATCTGCGGGTAGCGCGGTTTATAAATCAGTAAATGAGCAGCGAGCAGATACAGCAGTGCTGTAATGGGATAAAAGCAATACTCTGATGGCGAATAAGAGAGATTATTACGAAACCCTCGGTATTCCCCGCAATGCAACTGATGCGGAGATCAAAAAGGCCTATCGACGCCTGGCCATGAAATATCATCCCGATCGCAATACCGGTGACGCCAATGCCGAGGAGAAATTCAAGGAAGCCAAGGAGGCCTATGATATCCTTTCTGATGATCGTAAACGCACGGCCTATGATCAGTTTGGTCATGCAGGGGTCGATCCTCGTGCTGGGGTTGGACCCGGTGGTGCCGGTGGTTTTGGCCCGGGCGGGTTCGGCGATATTTTTGATAGTGTCTTTGGCGATATCTTCGGTGGCGGAGTTGGCCGTGGTGGCGTGCGTCAACGTGTATTTCGTGGCGCCGATCTGCGTTATGACCTGGATTTAACACTGGAAGATGCTGTTGCTGGAACGACCATCAAGATCCGCGTGCCGAAACTGATTGCTTGTCATGAATGTCATGGATCAGGCGCAAAGAAAGGCAGTGCACCGGTGAACTGCCCCACCTGCAACGGACAGGGACAGGTCCGCATGCAACAGGGCATTTTTTCACTTCAGCAAACCTGTCCACAATGCCGGGGTAAGGGCAAGATCATTAAAGATCCCTGTGGAGTCTGCCGTGGCCAGGGCAGGGTGCGTGAAACCAGGACCGTCTCGGTCAAGATTCCACCCGGTGTCGATGTGGGTGATCGCATCCGGCTTACCGGTGAAGGAGAAGCGGGTGAAAACGGCGGGCCACCCGGTGATCTCTATGTCCACGTTAATGTGCTTGAACATCCCATCTTTAAACGCGATGGAACAGATTTGCATTGTGACGTTCCAATAAGCTTTACCACGGCAACCCTGGGCGGTGAACTTGAACTCCCGACACTGGATGGCCGTATTAAACTCAAGATCCCGCCGGAGACACAAAGCGGTAAATTGTTTCGTTTGCGCGGCAAGGGCGTAAGATCAGTCCGCGTATCAACGAAAGGAGACCTGTTATGCCGGGTCATGGTGGAAACGCCGGTCAATCTCACCCGTCAGCAGAAAGATCTGCTGCGTGAATTTGATCGCTCAGTGAATGAAGACGGTAGACAACACAACCCGCAGGCATTGTCCTGGCTGGATGGGGTGAAAAAATTTTTTGAAGGAATGACGCATTAAGATAAAACGTATCTCGTATTTCGTGAATCGTATCTCGTTTCACGCTTCACGTGCGATGTTTCACTTGTTAAACGATTGAACGTAATTAAAAGTATCTGGAAGAAAGGATAAGGTAATGACGGTGAGACTGGGAATTTGCGGTGCTTCTGGCAGGATGGGGAAGACGATCATTGAGGTCTGTCACGAGACCAGAGGTGTGAAAGTTACCGCTGCGATAGAACAAAAGGGATCACCCATGATCGGCAAGGATGCCGGTGAGCAGGCCGGACTCGGCAAACTTGGTGTTGCAATAGTTGATGATATATCGAGTGTCGCAAATAAATTTGATGTACTTATCGATTTTACTGTTGCATCATCTGCGCCGGACAATGTCAGGAAATGCCGTGCGGCGGGAAAGAACATGGTGATTGGCACAACCGGCCTCTCAGAGGCACAGAAGAAAATTATCGCCGGGGCATCAAAAGAGGTTGCGATAGTTTTTGCACCCAATATGAGTATCGGTGTAAATCTCTGCTTCAAGTTGCTTGAGACGGCTGCAAAGGTGATTGGCAATGAAGCGGATATCGAAATTATCGAGGCCCATCATCGTGAAAAGAAGGACGCACCGTCGGGTACATCATTGCGCATGGGTGAAGTTATCGCAAATACCCTCGGCCGTAATTTGAAAAAATGTGCAATTTATGGACGTGAAGGCGTTACCGGCGCACGTGATAAAAAGACCATCGGTTTTGAAACCATTCGCGCCGGAGATATTGTCGGTGAACATACCGTTATGTTTGCATCGGCCGGCGAACGCGTTGAGTTATCACACAAGGCAACGAGCCGCAAGACATTTGCAAGTGGCGCGGTGCGTGCTGCGCAATGGATTGCGAAAAAGAAATCCGGGTTGTTTGATATGCAAGATGTACTGAGTTTGAAGTAATAAACGCAGGTATATGATTAAAATGGGTACTGAGCCGGCATGAAGCACATACCCTTGATAAAATCAGTAATGACCCCTTTCCCTTACTCGATCGATATTAACGCACCGATCGATG
>JACQHV010000182.1 GCA_016198885.1 Gammaproteobacteria bacterium | reverse complement strand
CATTTTGCGATCTTAAAGCCTGGATAAGTGATGATTGTTTTTGACTCCCCATAATCTAATGTCTTCCCAATTAACACCAATGACTGGTAAGCAGTCACAAGTTACAAGCCACGAGTCACTAACTACCAACTACTTTGTATACCTTGTCCCCTCTTCTTACCCTCGCGGATACTTTCAAACCAATACTGTCACCCTTTTTTGCCTCTGTGATTGATTCGTGATCTATCTGCATCGAGTCGACCGGGCATTTACAATCCGTCATGTTCCCCTGGAAATGGAGCGTATCTCCCACGGCCACGGTGCCATTCGTGATCTCAACAGCGGCAACCGATATATTTTTATAGTAGTTGGACACATAACCAATTTCTTGTTTCTGCATAGCTAAATCACCCCCATTAACACCAGTGACTGGTGGCTGGAAATTGAATCACTATCGGCTCCTGCCTGTCGTGATACTAATACATCCATGTAAGTCGTCTGATCATTTCCAGCATACACTACATCCATGTAGATAATTGGTAACACATCAGTGCTGGTCGCTCTTTGACGGCCGCTCCTCGGTAACTGTTCCAGACGTTACTCTCGGTCTCTGCTCGGTAATTGCTTCCTGCATTACTCTCGGTTGCCGCTCCCGGCGCAACTCTACCTCACACATCCATGTGGTCGTACCACCTACGTCCCTGTAGGCGTCCCGGCTCGACTCTCGACCGCTGTTCCCGACGCGGTTCTACCTCCTCCATCCATGGGGTCGTACCGATTACCTCCCTGTAATCGTACCTCCTGCATTGCTCTACCTTCCCACATCCATGTAGGCCGCCTGCACGTCATCCCTATGCAAGCGCCTTCAGCCCTTTGCGTTCCACGATGTTAAGTAACTTAAGAGCAGGGCCACTTGGTTTTTTTTCTCCGATCTCCCATTTTTGCACGGTGGAAACACTGGTATTCAGATACGCTGCAAATACAGCCTGACTGGTTTTTGCCTTGAGGCGGAGTTTTTTAATGTCTTCCGGTTGGTAAGATTTTAGAGCGGGAAGACGCAGGGCATCGAATTCACGCATCGTTTTCGTATCCAGCACACCAAGGTCGTATAAACCTCGCGCCGTTTCGAACATTTCTTCACGCAATCTTTTATTTGCCATATGGTTTATGGTTGTTATTTTATGGATGTTTTAGCAGTTTAAGCGGCAGGTATTTGGTATAACGGTTAAAATCTGTGTCCGTTGTAAAAATGGGCATTCGGTGACTGACTCCTGCCGCACAAATCAGCATATCCACAGCACTGGCTACAATACCGTTGGTGGCGCATTTATTATAAAAACTCGCTGCCAAATCATGCTCAGTGAGACCTACCGGCAAATAGGGCAAATCAATTAAACGGGCGCGCAGCACACGGAATGCTTTTGGATCACGTATACCACTCAGGATTTCCTGGCGAATCATGCCGATAAGGACTGCTTTGCCGTCTGTAATTAAATCCATCAGCGCTTCTACAAGTCTCTGATCTCGAGCACTGAGATCGTTAGCGTGACGACGCAATGCCAGAGACCATACGGAGGTATCAACGAGAACCATCAGCCGGGTTTGCGCGTACGCAACGCCTTGTAGTCGTAATCATCGTAATACTCAACCTTGCCTATCCAGTCCAGGATTTCCAGGCGTTTGCGTGAGCGAATGTAGTCCTTCAGGGCCGCGGTCACAGCCTCTTTCTTGGATTTGTGTTTGCCGATGCGCCTGGCTTCGTCGATAAGCTTGTCTTCCAGTGCGAGATTGGTAGCCATGAATATAACCTCTTGTTAATCAATATGGTCAGAATTCTTACACATTAATATGTGTAAATCCAGCCGAAAGCCCGATCTTTAAGATCACAATTTGTGATCTTAAACGCGCAGTCTCCGAGTGATAAAAATCAGTGATTAGTGATTGGTGTTTAGTAAACAACTGCCAAACTTAAGTTGCCCGGCAAGGTGTTGACCAAAAATACGTCCATTCATTCAGGATTCCTGTAAATCCAGCAGTATGGAGTTATATCAATGCCATATATTGTCTTTCCCTCGTAAAGGACTATTGTTTTAGTAGGCGTGTTAATTTTTAGACATTATGGCGATACAGAAAATACAACCGGCTGATTTTGTTAATAAACCCGTATTACAGGGTTCCCGGGAATTGCGGACGCAGAGGTTACGGCACTTCCTTTATATTTTACTGTTCATCGGTATGGCCCTATTGATACTTGTCTGGTCGCCTGTGGCCAGCAGTCAGATCAAACCCACGCTGGATGCAATTGATTATTCCATACTGGCAGGTAACCGGGTTCGAATCGAACTCAGGCTGTCCGATCCGGTCGGGAAACCGGAGAGCTTTTCCATTTATAACCCGGCAAGGATTGTCCTCGACTTTCCGGGCGTCAGTCTGAACCTTGCGCAAAAGACCAGGATTATTAATATCGGCCTGACCTATAGTATGACAGCTGTTGAAGCCGGTGACCGGACGCGTGTTGTCATTCAGCTGATCAGACATGTGCCTTATAAATTGGATATCACGGATGGAACAATCTATATCACGATTGGTGATTCAGGTGATGCAGGAGGCCCTGGATATATCGGCGCACCGGAGATGGGTCATATCGAGGATGTTGCCTTTGAAAAAGATAATGCGGAAGATGGCCGCATCCATGTCAGACTTTCTGATCCATTCACGGTTATTGATACACATGAGGAAGGTAAAAGTATTATTGTTGATTTTTTCAATACCGGACTTCCAAAACATCTTCATCGTATTCTTGATGTAACGGACTTCGCCACTCCAATATTAACTATAGATATGTTTGTCCGGGGTAATAACACACGCATGGTAATTCATACTACCGGAAGTTATGAGCATCTGATTTATCAGACACAAAATCTGCAGTCTATCGATTTAAAGTCAATAAATTAGTCAAAGTGCTGAGGACTGAGAGCTGAATTGTTACTCCTTTGTTCCGGTAATGTTATTGCGTTTAACCTGGCCCGTCGGCCGCTCCTCGATCGCTGTTCCCAACGCGATTCTACCTCCTCCATCCTTGGAGTCGTGCACTCCCTTCGCCTGCGGCATTTGTACTTCCATGTACATCATCCATACCTCTTTTCAAAATCCCGCATGAATACGATCAGTGCATCCACCGCTTCTTCCGGTACGGCGTTATAAATACTCACGCGCATGCCGCCAACGGTTCGGAAACCATTCAAATTCACCAGACCGTTTTCCGCTGCTTCTGAAATAAACACGGTGTCCATACTTTTATTGTGTAACTGAAACGGGATATTCATCCAGGAGCGGCACTCAGGATCAACATTGTTTATGTAAAAATCCGTTGAGTCGATGACTTTGTAAAGTTTCTTCGCCTTGCATTCATTGATCACCGCCATGGCCTCTGGCCCGCCCTGTTCTTTTAACCACTTGAACACCAGTCCTGTTAAATACCAGGCAAAGGTCGGTGGCGTGTTGTAAAGCGAGGCGTCTTGCGCTTGTATGGTGTAGTTCAAGGGGATCGGTGTCATCGGCAGGGCATTACCGATCAGGTCATCGCGAACAATGACAACCGTAATGCCGGAGGGTCCGATGTTCTTTTGTGCGCCGGCATAGATCAGTCCAAACCGGGAGACATCGATGGGGCGTGACAGGATATTGGATGACATGTCCGCCACGATCGGCACATCGCCGGTGTCCGGGATCCAGTTGAATTCAACACCCCCGACCGTTTCGT
>JACQHV010000212.1 GCA_016198885.1 Gammaproteobacteria bacterium | reverse complement strand
GACGGCGACATCCGGGATAACGATCTTGATGTTGATTCGCCCTATAACACCTATCGGAATACTGGTATGCCACCTACGCCAATAGCGCTTGCAGGACTTCAGGCCATTCGTGCAGCACTTCACCCTGATGAAGGAAATACTTTGTATTTTGTTGCCAAAGGTGACGGCAGTCATCATTTTTCAGAAACTTTGAGTGAACATAATGATGCTGTCGCCAGATATCAATCAGATACACGCGGTAATAATGAATAATCGATTGGGTAAATTTATTACTCTTGAGGGAATAGAGGGTGCGGGCAAGAGTACGCATATGCCGTTTATTGCTGCATTACTGAAAAAAGCCGGAAGGGAAGTTATCTTGACACGCGAACCTGGTGGGACAGCACTTGGTGAGGAGATTCGTAAAACATTATTGATGCAGAAGTCACTAGAGATTAATGGCGATACAGAACTGCTTCTGATGTTTGCTGCAAGAGCGCAACATCTCAAGGGTGTGATATATCCGGCCCTTGCACAGGGTAAAACAGTTCTTTGTGATCGCTTTACAGATTCGAGTTATGCATATCAGGGCGGGGGACGTGGTGTTGCAATTGACAAGATCCATCGGTTGGAACAATGGCTGCATGCAGATCTGAAACCGGACCTGACATTTTTATTTGATTTACCCGTCAAAGTTGGTCTGTCGCGTGCGAATGCACGTAAACATATTGATCGGTTTGAATCAGAGGCAGTAAGTTTCTTTCAAAGAGTTCGCGAGGCCTATCTTGATCTTGCGAATACCAATCCAGAACGTATCAGGATAATCAATGCTGAAGCTGATATTAAATCTGTTCAGAAAACCATAGTGATGCTTTTAAAGGAGCAGGGCTTGTGCTGAATGTATATCCATGGCAGGAATCGCAATGGCAGAAATTACTGTTTACCCTGCAAAATGATCGGTTTCCTCATGCGTTGCTGCTTTCAGGCCCGTACGGGATTGGGCTTCATCGATTTTCACAATGCATATCATCGGTGCTGCTCTGTCGTAATCCGGTTAATTACATCTATTCCTGCGGTCAATGCAAGGGCTGTCATTTATACAATGCAGGCAACCATCCTGATCTTCAGATGATTACACCAGAGGAAGAAGGTAAGCAGATTAAAATTGATCAAATCCGGGATCTGATCGATTTCATAAATCTGAAAAGTCAATTTGAAGGCTATAAAATTGCAATTATCAATCCAGCCGATACCATGAATTGGAATGCAGCTAATACCCTGCTAAAAACATTGGAAGAACCTCCCGCGCAATCTTTACTGATCTTGCTCACTCATCGACAAAACCTGTTGCCTGTTACCATCAGAAGCCGCTGTCAGCATGTCAATTTTAAACCTGTTTTTGATGAAGGCACTTTGAACTGGTTGAAATGTCAATTAGCTGATCCGCACCAGGCCGAACAATTACTCGCCATGGCGAATGGCGCACCTTTGGCAGCATTGGAATTTACAAAAAATAATGGCGTGGATAAACAATTAATGCTACTTGATGATCTCGAATCGCTGCAAAGGAAACAAATTGATCCAATCAAGGTGGCGGAAAGGTGGAATAAATCTGGCGCTAACCAGATATTTCAATGGTTATTATTATTAATCAGCGATATGGTAAGATTAAAATCCAGTGCGAAACCACTCAGATTGCATGAAGCAAAAGCCATCACACGCTTGCAACGGATGATAAATGGATTAGACTTGTGCGGATTGATGATGTGCCATGATTTGATATTAAAGAATTACAGTCTTGGCACGGGACTGGTAAGCTATAATACACAAGGGTTGCTGGAAGATTTCATCATTTTCTGGCAAGAGCTTATGGATCAACAGAGAGGATAACACACTTGAGCGTACCTGGTGGTCGGGATCCACGCCAGGGCATCTTGTCACTGACAATACGTGACAAGAGCGCCCTTTATGCATCCTATATGCCATTTATCAAAAATGGCGGTTTGTTTATACCTACGGCGAAAACATACAATATAGGAGATGAGGTATTTATGTTGCTGACTTTAATGGACAGCAAGGAAAAACTGCCTGTCGCAGGTCGCGTTGTCTGGATTACACCCGTAGGTTCGCAAGGTAACAAAACAGCAGGGATAGGTGTCCAGTTCAGCGAGCTTGATAAAGGCGCTACCAAAAACAAGATCGAGACTCAGTTAGCTGGTGCTCTCTCGTCAGACCGTACAACCCATACCATGTGATCAGTAACGAGTGCTGAGTGCTGAGCAATCGTTAATTTACTCAGTCCTCAGAACTCATTACTCAATCCTCTCATAATCATGCTGGTTGATTCGCATTGCCATATTCCATTACTGGAAGAAGACATCAATGTTATTTTCGCAAATGCCCGTAAACTTGGTGTGGACCATATGCTATGTGTTTCAATTGACCTTGAGACCTTTCCGCGGGTATTACAATTAGCTCAAAAATATTCTCATGTTTTTGCCTCAGTGGGCGTTCATCCCAATAGTAAAGTTTTCCAAGAGCCCGCCGTGCAACAGCTTGCAGAATTGGCGGCAATATCAGAGGTAATTGCCGTCGGAGAAACCGGACTTGATTATTTCCGTAGCAAGGGAGATCTCGAATGGCAGCGGGAACGATTCCGTACCCATATCCGGGTGGCGAGGTTAGTGCAAAAACCACTGATTATTCACTCACGCAATGCCAGGGACGACGTTTTGCAGATTTTAAAAGAGGAGGGGGCGGATACAGTAGGCGGTATCATGCATTGTTTTGTTGATGATTGGGAAACCGCAAAAAAAGCAATATCACTGAATTTTTTAATCTCGTTTTCCGGGATAGTGACTTTCAAGAATGCAAAAGAAGTTCAGGAGGTTGCACGGCAGGTCCCAATAGATCGCCTGCTTATTGAGACCGATTCACCATATCTTGCACCAGTACCCTACAGGGGAAAACCGAATCAGCCCGCCTATGTCCGTTACGTCGCTGAATTTTTGGCAAAACTCCGCGGAGAAGATTTCGAAACTTTTGCTGAACAAACGACGCGTAATTTTTTTCAATTGTTTAAACTATAAACTAATAAGTTAATAAAATCAAATGATTGAATATAATATTTCAAGTACTTTATCGATTTGTGTTTGGGTGTTATAAAAATGGGGTGAAAACCGAATCCCGCCGGACCGATGCGCGCAAATAATATTGTTTTCCAAGAGCTTATGATGAAGTTTAGCCATGTCCTGACCATCAATCCTGAAGGTCACAATACCAGCCCGCCGTTTTTTCTGGGGCGGAGTCATTAGGTGAACAGAATCATAATTTTTAAATTT
>JACQHV010000183.1 GCA_016198885.1 Gammaproteobacteria bacterium | reverse complement strand
GGGTTCGATTCCCTCTCGGGGCTCCATATAAATCAATAGCTTAATTTTTAAAAGGCCAGTTTTCTCCCCGTCATGGGGGACAAATGGGGGAATTGAGATCACCGGCTAGGAATACTCCGTATTTACCCCGCCCCGCCCCGTCAGCGAGGGCAGAATCAATTTAAACTGCTAACCCGCCCTCTTATGTCTCCCGATCCAGCCAGAGGCAAAAACTGCCTGTTTTTCGCATTTTCCCCCATCTAATCCCCCATTATTCCCCCATGTCCATAAGTGAATCCCGTAAGAATCAAGGAATATAAAGGTTAATATCGTATTAAAGCATGGGATATATTATCTTTTGTTGTATGTTGTTTCCGTTTATTGTAGTATGTTAAGACAAGCTGGAATGGGCTGATTCATGGCATACATTGAAAAACGAAATGATAAAAACGGGATAGTCCGCTACCGGGCGCAGATACGCCTGAGAGGATACCCGCAGCAGTCCGCCACGTTTAACCGTAGAACGGATGCAAAGACATGGGCCAGCCAGACAGAGGTCGCGATCAAGGAGGGGCGGCACTTCAAGACGGCAGAGGCCAAGCGACACACAGCAGCCGAAATGATTGATCGGTATATTCAAAACGTGTTGCCAGGGAAGGGAAGCCACAGATCGAATCAACTGATCCAGCTTACATGGTGGAAAGACAGGATCGGGCATTACCTGCTAGCGGATATTACCCCGCAACTGATCACACAACAAAAAGACGAACTATTAGCGGGCGCTCCGGATTATAAACACAAACGATCTGAGGCCACATGCAACAGATATTTAGCCGCCCTTTCTCATTGTTTTACTATCGCTGTGCAGGATTGGGGATGGTTGGAAGATAATCCGTTAAGGAACGTCAGGAAATACAAGGAAGCCCCCGGTCGTGTTCGCTATCTGTCTGATGATGAACGCGAGAGATTATTAAAGGCATGTATGGAAAGCCAGAACCCGGCGCTGTATCCGATTGTTGTGCTGGCATTGAGCACCGGGGCGCGGCGCGATGAAATACTATCTCTTAAATGGGAACAGATTGATCTCAAGGAGGGGCGGATCACGGTTTACAAGACAAAAAATAAAGAGATTAAAACACTCCCACTCACAGGCCATGCCTTGAGCGAAGTTAAGAAGCTAAACAAGATCAGGCATATTGATACTGATTTGTTATTCCCCGGCAGAGATAAAAGCAAACCGATTGATCCCCGCGCACCCTGGGAGGCCGCACTTAAAAAAGCGAGGGTTGAAAGTTTCCGTTTTCACGACCTGCGACATACAACCGCCTCATATCTTGCACAGGGCGGCGCGTCACCATTCGAGATCGCGGAAGTATTGGGCCATAAAACCCTGCAACAGACAAAACGCTACAGTCATTTATCCCCGCAACACACGGCCAAAGTTGTAGAGAAAATGAATAAACGGATGTTTAGTTAATCAATAGAAATGCCACAATTTATTTTTAAAGATGATAATCAAAGGCCTGCGCTTTGGCTTGATTTGCTTGATCAAGAAGGAAATATAAATCAGTTTTCTAACCTCCATATTAATTGGGATGAAAATTACATATTAGAAATCGAACCACTTAAAGAGGGTGACCCGGAACAAGGATTCGATAATTACCTATCAAGAATAAATGAATATCTTTGTGGTGCAGAAAATGAGGCATTGAGGATTCTCAAGAAATATGGTGTAACTGAACATGAAATAAGTTTTGGGGTGATCGCCATACGGTTAATGGATGATGGTAGTGTCCCGGCTGGTGTATATGCAGCAGCGAGGATTATTGAATTGATCACTAGTTTTCGTCGATCACTAGAGAATAATGATATTAATATTTATGACGCTCACACACTTGCAATGATAGTTCAATTATCACTTGGTAAAATGGACTATCTAAAAAATAATTTAGAACAATATATTATAAGTGAGAAAAACAGAAAAGCGGCAAAAAAGAGAGCTGGTAATGTTGGCATTTTTAAACATGCCATAGTTCGAATCTGCCAAAAAATTAACTCTAAATCATACGAAGATTTTATCAATGCCATATCTGATGATTCTGAAAACATGAATGATTCAGAAACGGTGAGTGAACTCTATGAGCAACTAACAGATCGAATAAATATTCATCATTTTCAGAATGAAGGTGGGTATCTGAAATTTCAAACAAGGGATGGGAAAGACGATAAAAGGAAACTTACAACAGTAAGGAACATCCTCTCTAAAATTAATTTATAAATAATTATCTCACTTATCACGGTTTACCGGCTTTCCGTGATATCCCACCATCTACACTACACGGTAATTAGCAATTAACGATAATTGCTATACCTAAATTACCATACCGGAGGTAGTGTGAAATGCCAAATTTGGAAACTGTGAAAACCTTAGCCAAGAAACACCCTGGCGTCATCAGGGAAAGTGGCCTGAGATGGGAAATTTTCAATCAGCATAAAAACGGCTTGCATTCATCGGGTGCAATCATAAAGCGCGGCAGAAAAATTTATATTGATACGGATTGCTATTTCACATGGCTTTACGGACAGAACCAGGGAGGGAATACCAATGAACTCAAGGTTGCATAATGACACGGCCCCGGAAGTGTCACCTTCAAGGGCCGCAAAAACAGAAAAGGAAAACAATTACACCGGGAAGAATAGCACAATACCGGCAAGAAAAAAACTTCCTCCCTACGGACGGTTAGTTAAACAGGCCGAAAGCAAACCAGCATTGATACGGATATTGTCCGGGGTAGATGTATGGGATCGCGTCAAGGAATGGGGGAACAGGATCGGGGTTGTAGTCTTTCCAGGCGGATCACAGCCAAGTGATTTTAACTGGTCAATTTGCAATGGCCGTGATGTTCACATAATCCACATCACTGATCACCTGGACTACAGCAAGACATTAAACGATCTTGCAGTTTTGATTATTCAATCGGGCGCTAACCTTGCCGTGATCACAATAGTTGATTGCAATTATAAATATGTTGCAAGCGAATACTTCCGGCCAAGGAGGATCGCAGCGTGAAAGACATTAATTATGTTGATACACATGGGCCGGTTAAAAGCGATCTTAGCAATGATATGTCAGTAACGTCAGGCAGTGGGGGCGGTGACGGCCCGAAACAGTGGGGAGAAATAAAACCAATTAAATGTATTTTAGGCGATGTTGAAAAATTACCACTAGAAATTATCCCCGGCCCGTTTCAGGCATGGATTAAAGATGTTTGCTACAGGATGCAATGCCCTATTGATTTTGTGGCGGCGGCAGCTATTACAATGACAGGATCAGTCATCGGAGCCGGTTGCGCGATGCGCCCAAAACAACGTGATAATTGGCAAGTGATACCTAACCTATGGGGAGGAGTGGTCGGCAGACCGAGCATATTAAAAACCCCGGCGCTTGAACAGGCAATGAGTCCGCTTTCAAAATTAGAGCGCAATGCAAAGGAAAAGCATGATCAAGACGCGGCGGCATACGAGGCCGAACTTGCTGCATATCAAGCGAACAAATCAGCATTACAGGACATTATGAGGAAATGCGCGAAAGAAAAAAAATCAGGCGACAAACTCAATGACTTTGATGATGCGAAAGTTAGTTATAGGAATCTCGAACAACCAACAGAACCAGCTTGGGCCAGGTATAAAACAAATGATTCAACGATTGAAAAAATGGGCGAACTATTGGCCGACAATCCACGCGGTATATTGTTATTCCGTGATGAGCTTGTGGGCTTGCTGGATTCATGGGATCGAGAGGGGCGGGAACAAGATCGAGCTTTTTATCTTGAGGCGTGGAATGGATATAGCAGTTACACAACAGACAGGATCGGGAGGGGCACGGTATATACAGAGAATTTATGTGTTTCAGTGTTTGGCGGTATTCAACCTACAAAACTGATCTCTTATCTGTATGGGGCCGCTAATGGTTATCAAAATGATGGGTTAACGCAGCGCCTACAGTTACTTGTTTATCCCGACGAGCCTGCGAGGTGGGAAAATATTGATCAATATCCTGATCATGGTGCAGAAGAACAGTATTTTTCTGTCATTGAAAAGTTGGCCGGTATGGATTTTATAAAACACGGCGCAACAAAGGGAGAGCATGACAGGTTCCCATATTTCCGCTTTACGCCAGAGGCACAGGAGATATTTAACGACTGGTTGACGGAATTACAGACGGAAAAACTTAGGCGCGAAGATAACCCGATCATGGTAGAGCACCTAGGTAAATACCGTAGTTTATTACCATCACTAGCTTTGATATTCCATTTAATTGATATTGCTGGCGGGGATGCGCCCGACAATGTATCGGTTATGGCAACAAAACGAGCGGCGGCATGGTGCAGTTATCTTGAGACACACGCCAGGAGAATTTACGGGCTTGTGTCTGACATCAAGATCAGATCAGCCGAACAGCTTTATAAAAAAATTGTCGCTAAGAAGTTAAACAACGGATTTACTGTGCGCGACGTTTACCGTAACCAATGGCACTTATTAAGTGATAGGGCGGCTGTACAAGATGCCTGTGACGAGCTAATCGATCTCAACGTGTTAAAGCCGGAAGAAATTAAGGGTGGGATCGGGATTGGCAAGCCACACATTAAATATCTGATTAACCCGTCATTAGGGGCCGAATGATGGATCGCTGGCTGGCAGAATTTACCCGGAAAGAGCACCCCCTATGCACTGACAATACCGACGATTCACACGATACGTCAGTAACGTCAGTACATAACCGGGGCCATTCTACAGAAAAATGGAATCCTGAATTGGCAAGCGAGGGTTATGTATGGTGTTGTGATTGTAGGCATTGGCTCGGTGCTTGCAATCACCCCGATAATCCGTTTAAACGGCAACGCCCACAATTCCCGAGGAAGTGCCACTGGCATTCGGTGAAGGCATGAGCAATCTAACTAATTATTGCTGGACAATTCGGCCAAGAGAACTTAACGATTGGATGGCTGAGGGCGGGAAAACCCTGTTAAACAAGATGGGGATACTTCCCAAAAGATCATCGAGCAGGCAATGGGTGTTAAATACCTGAACCTGCACTATGCGCCCAAGACGTTTGATAAAAACGCCATTATTCCAGAACAGGCACTAGCGAGAATAAAGCATATTGGCAGCAACTTCGTCCCGATCTTTGTCCAGCAGCTATACGAACAAGGAGCGCAGGGTATTGCAGGATTCTTCGGACATCCGATATATGAAACAAAGAAAGAGGATAGAGAAACAGGCAGGTAAACTGATTTAAAGCATTGAAATTGTAGTACTACAGGCCCATACTATAAATATTATGAGAACTACGTTTGATCCAGAAAAGGCAGTAGAAGTAATACTGTACATTGCCCCTAAAATCGGCGGCGATATGTACAATACACTGAAAATACTCTATCTAGCAGAAAAACAGCATTTAAGTGATTACGGATCATTAATTCTTGGCGATTGGTATATTGCAATGGAGTATGGCCCTGTAGCAAGTAATAGCTATGATATTTTGAAATTTGTAAGGGGTGATAAAGAGTATGATGCTGGCGCACCACATGCGAGAGAATCATTCCAAATAAAGGATAATGTGATCACGTCAAAAAGAGATGCTGATTTGAGTTTACTTAGTAGATCAGACAGAAAATGCCTTGATTTAACAATTAAAGAACACGGCCATAAAGAATTTGATGAACTAAGACAATTAACACATGACGCTGCTTATGATGCCGCTGGGCTAAACGGAAGCATGGATTTACACGCTATCGCAGCCACCCTCACAAACGGGGCAGAAGTAAATCAATATTTATCCGACCCATATCCTGATTAAATCTCTAGTTTCTATTGGTCTACCCGGGCTCACTTCAAACGTTGTACTTTGATGATCTGCCTGGTGGTGCTAAAGAGAAACACTGCCTAACAGTTTGTGTAGATCCGTGTATTTTATTTTTTCTAATAAATACTAAAGTGACAAAATATGTGGCATCCAGAAAAGAATTAAATGAATGCCAGGTAATTGTAGACAGAGCAAATCATAGTTTTATTTTAACCCATGATTCCTATATAGATTGTTCAGAAGCATATGGGTTAATCAGAAGTAATATTGTTGAACAAATGAAGGCTGAGAGAAATCAGCCAAAAGGCAATGCAAGTAATGAGGTATTAAAGATGGTTATCGCGGCGGTAGAAGACGGCCCGAAACTGACACCGCGTATGCAACGTTATATTTTGGATTCTTTGACGCCATTAATTAAATATTCAATTTAACTTACGATAAGGGGGCTTATCGGAATCTAAATTGATCAGTCCCTGCCGCGATCACATCAAGGCGGGGTTTTCATT
>JACQHV010000181.1 GCA_016198885.1 Gammaproteobacteria bacterium | reverse complement strand
GTCATGCGATCATGGATCAGGGGTTTGATGTTTTCGATGACGTCAGCGGCAAGCGCAACGTTTTTATCCGTTTTCAGATACCACGCCGTACCACGTTCCAGCCGCATTACCTTGTGCAAGCCACAATTATGCGCGATATCCGTGGCCTTGCTGGACCAGGGCGAGATTGTCCCGGGCCGTGGTGTAACAAGCAGAAACGTCCCACTGGTCTCCGTTTCAGGCATTACAGGTCCATAGCGAAGCAGGTCTTCAAGACAAGCCTTTTCGGCGGCATTCAGGTCACCACTCAGTTTTACAAAGTGTATGTACTCGGCGCGCAATGATTGAATGACAGGCGCTATGTTTTGTATCGTGGCAAGGATTTTATTGATACGAAAACCGGAAAGTGCGGCAGGTCCGCGAAGTTTCAATACCATGTAAATTTTGATCAGATTAAATTTTCATTTACCTGAAGGATTTTACCATTGTTGCTGATACAGCGTGAAACGCATTTCGTGAAGCGTGAGGTGTGAATCGTGAACCTTGTAACATAAGGCGTGAATCATGATACAAAATATGTTTCACAAGCCACGAGATAACCTTCACAAATTACGAGATGCGAATCTTTTTTATTTTATTTCAACAACCTTTATTAATACAGAGCGAAATTCCTGCCCCTGTGTACGGGATGAAGAAAGGGTTTGCCTGGTATCATCATTAAAACTCTGATTGATTCCTCCCAGTTCGATCCATTCACCTAGGCGGCCGCTGGCCGTGGTTTCGACATTTTGTACGTCAAATACGGGGGCCTGTCCTGGATTAACCCTGGACAATCTGGGCGCAACCAGCAGAGTAACCTGGTTGCCATTGAGGCGGGGTAATACATAAAATCCGGAGGTGGCTTCATAATATTCAGTACTATCACTGATGACGATCCCGCCAGGGGTAACATATGCCGTCCTGTTCTGAATGGGTACGGATTGGCCGGTCTGGATAAAGGCAGGGTACCCTTCCAAGGCCTGAACACTGAAGGCATTTTTATCGTCTGTTCCTGAGGTAGTATCCAGGGTACGATAGCGGATGACATTACCTTTATCATCTTTACCTGAAATTACCAGACCTTCATCAGAGTGTCCCGGATCTTTACTTTCAATACTGATATCGCCGGAAGAATATTTTCCTGACAATGAATCTTCCCGTGCCTGTGTTTGTCCACCAATATCCTGTTTGACGGTGATTAAAAGCCGCCGGGGTGAATGGTCGAGACTCTGCAATATATTTTTAATCTCGGCAAGATTGTCCGGCGTGGTTTTGATGATCAACTGATTATTCATTCCGGTTATTGTTCCGCCAGGTGCAACCAGTGGTCTCAGGATGTGGACAATGTCATCAGTCGTGCGGTGCTGCAGGGGGATGATTTCCAAAATCATTTCTTCGGCCTGAATATTCAGGGACAGACAGGATAAAATCAGAAAAAATACTATAAATAACCGCTGGTTCATAAATTCACCCGTCTTAAATTCGGATCCGGAATCGCTGATTCCCACATCCCGTCAAAACCTTTCTGCAAGTGTTGTGACTGCCGCCGGTCATTAAAGTTTACAGTAGCCTCATATCTTTCGGCATGTTTTCTGTGTATATAGCCAACACTGTCTGCAATCAACAGGCTTTCATTGTAGTCCTGGTACTGCTGGGACGCCTTGCGGATTTCGATAAAACTGCTCAGACTTCCGGACAGGTCAACCAGGCGGTGACCATTCCTGACAATCATCTCAGGATCGAACACGATAACCCTGATTTTTATGTAACGATATCTGATGACCAACTGTCTGATTGCCTCGATAAAACCGGTTGTATTAAAGATTGGCGGGTCAAGCAGCCGGCTGATGATATCAAGCGTGCGTGTGCATTGCTGTGCCATGCAGGTTGCGGCAAGACGATTATCCTCGCTGTTTTCAATTTCGATAATCTTGCCCGTGACACCCAGTTTATAATCATCGAAGTTATTCATATTTTTTAATATGCTTTAATACAACGCCAGATAGTGATGATAGTTTACCTCTCTGTCAGAAACAAACCCTATCATTTTAGTTTGTGAACCATTTTACGATGGGGGATCCCCGCCTCATTAAACACAGGTCCTACAGCCCTGAATCCATGATTTATATAAAAATTGAGCGCCTGAAGCTGTGCGTTGAGAAATACACTATCCAACGGCAGTTTTCGTGCGATGCTTAGGAGGGTATGCAACATGCTGGTACCTATCCCTCTGTGACGCGCCTCTTTCAGTACGGCCATTCGACAGATTTGGCCGGAGTGTAATAATCTTGCCGTACCCAATGGCTTCTGCTGATCTGATACTGCAAGAACATGAATACAGGAATCATCAAGGCCGTCCCACTCCAGTGTTTCAGGCACATGTTGTTCAACGATAAATACCTCGGTGCGAATAAGCTGAATCGCCTCTTTATATTCTGTCCAACCGGCCTGTTTTACTGAATATTTCAAATCAGTCATCAAAATAATAATTGTCCTTATTATAGAGTTCACACAACAGGACAAGTATTTCATTTAACAGAGGATGATTTTCAATGGACCGGAAATCAATCTGGCGTTGTTCTGTAATCAGCTTTGCCATGAATAATAATTCTTTCGGAAGAGGGTAATCATCGCCATTAATAAAAAGCGTTAATTTCCGGTTATGCTGTATGAAAGCCCTGCGCCCATGATCATTCCTGTAAAGAGTACTTTTTTTCTTGAAACAGGATCTGAATGCCGCCAAATCAAGTTTTATTTCGTTATTATGTTCCGGTTCTGTTTGCACGTGCGTAATATATTTTCCAAACCAGTGATCAATGCGGGATGTATCTGTCAGGGCAGAGGCCATCATCTTCTTTATTTTTTCAAGACTTTGCCGTGAAATTTCCCCTGGATATTTCTGTATCTTTAAATCAGGATCACTGTAGCGAACAGTATGGGAAGAATCAGTCAGACAATCATCAATAAAATTACTGATTAACTCACTTTGTGAAGGCGCAAGAAAACCGATGGACAATGTAAGACTTGGATCCAGTGCTATGCCGTGGTGTGCAACACCCGGAGGCAGGTAAAGCATGTCACCAGGTTCAAGAATCCAGTCCTGCTTTGACTGGAAATGATCAATGATGCGCAGATCAAGATCAGGAATAAAATCATCATCGCTATAATCATCAGGGTTGATTTGCCATTTTCGTCTGCCCATGCCCTGCAGGAGGAAAACATCATAACTGTCCAGATGCGGACCGACATTGCCTTGTTCAGGGGAATAACTGATCATGACATCATCAATACGCCAGAACGGGATGAAACTGAAATACTGCAATATTGCGGCAACATCCGGAACATATTGATTCACATCCTGTACCAGTAACGTCCAGTGGGTATCAGGCAGGGTTTTGAAATCACCTTCTGTAAACGGGCCATTGATGACTTGCCAGGGATAATCACCATCTTTTTCCAGTACCAGGCGTGATCGGATATCCTCTTCACAGGCAAGGCCGGCAAGCTCATCAACACTTATGGGACAACTGAAATCCGGAAAGGCCTGCCGTATCAGGCAGGATTTTTTCTGCCAATAAGTTGCAAGAAATTCTTCAGGAGTGATGTTACCGAGGATGTTACTTTTTGCTTCGGACATAAATCGGGATGTGAAGCGTAAAACGAGATACGAGATACGAAATGCGCTTCACGATTTTCTAGATTTTCATGGCCTGTTCTGCGGCATTTCCAATGTAATCAGAAGGCGTCATATCAAGCAGGCGTTGTTTCTCCTCTTTTGGCAGGTCAAGTGTATTAATGAATGCGTGCAGTATTTCGCGTGTCATGGCCTGTTCGCGAGTCAGCTCCAGTAATTTTTCATAGGGCTGTGTTATTCCATACCGGCGCATCACGGTCTGTACGGGTTCCGCCAGTATCTCCCACGCATTTTTCAGATCATTTTCGACAACTTTTCTGTCCACCTCAATCTTTGCGATCCCCTTAAGACAGGATTTATAGGCAAGCAACGAATGTGCGATGCCTGTTCCTGTGTTACGAATTGCAGTTGAATCAGTAAGATCACGCTGCCAGCGTGAAATGGGAAGTTTTTCGGCCAGATGTATCAGCAGACTGTTGGCGAGACCAAGATTCCCTTCCGCATTTTCAAAATCAATGGGATTGATCTTGTACGGCATAGTGGATGAACCGACTTCGCCGGCAACGGTTTTTTGTTTGAAATAACCTAGTGAAATATAGCCCCACATATCGCGGCAGTAATCGATCAGGATTGTATTTATACGCGACATGACATGAAAATATTCTGCCATGTAATCATGTGATTCAATCTGGGTAGTGTGGGGATTCCAGACAAGCCCCAGATCTTCAACGAATTTTCTGGATATTGCAGGCCAATCAATATGCGGATAGGCAGCGAGGTGAGCATTATAATTACCCACCGCACCGTTGAATTTCCCGAGCAGTTCAATATTTTTTAATTGCCGGTATTGG
This sequence comes from Gammaproteobacteria bacterium, assembly GCA_016198885.1. Classification (GTDB taxonomy): domain Bacteria; phylum Pseudomonadota; class Gammaproteobacteria; order Eutrophobiales; family Eutrophobiaceae; genus JAENIZ01. Next base: position 6,507 of record JACQHV010000181.1, on the reverse strand, counting down.
AGACGCAGACGATGTACAAACACCGCCATTTCCTTGCCTAATGTTGTGGGTGTGGCAATCTGTCCATGAGTACGGGACAACATGGCCACGGTAGCGTAATCGTGTGAAAGTTTCGTGATGGCGGATATTATTTTATCCAGCACAGGGAGGATGACCTGCGTCAGGGAATCTTTCAACATCATTGCGTGACATAGGTTGTTGATATCCTCTGAAGTACAGGCAAAATGGAAAAATTCAGACAATTTCATGAGACCGGGAATATCCCTGATTTTTTCTTTCAGAAAATACTCGACAGACTTGACATCATGATTGGTGGTTGCCTCGATTTCCTTTATCCGGTTCGCATCCTGTTCGGAGAAATTATCCACGATAGCATCAAGGAACCGCCCGGACTTTTCGCTTAGCGCAGGAACTTCGCTGATATCCTTGCGCGCGGCCAGGGCCTGTAACCATGCGATCTCAACCTTGATGCGGTAGCGCATGTAGCCGTATTCGCTGAATATAGCACGCAACTCGGCTGTTTTTTCCGCATAACGTCCATCTAATGGTGATATTGAAGTAAGTGGAGATAGGTCCATGTCAATTATCCGGGTTTATAAATAATGTCAATGATACATGACTTTGCTATGTTTTATCCTGTCACATAACGCTTGTTCAAGGACAGGGGTTGGGCTGCCGGGTATGGATATCCTCGATGGCCACGAGCAATTCTTTTGAGAGCTTTATATCAATACTGGCAATATTCATTTTCAATTGTTCCATACTGGTGGCACCAATGATGTTGCTGATCAGAAAAGATCTGGAGTTGATAAAGGCGAGGGCCATCTGCGCCGGGTCCAGACCATTGTTGCGGGCAAGTTCGACATAGGCCTCAGTGCATTTAATCCCCTGTTCATTGAGATAACGTGAGAAACGGTTGAACAGGGTCAACCGCGCCCCTTTGGGCCTGGTGCCGTTGAGGTATTTCCCGCTCAACACACCGAAACCCAGGGGAGAATAAGCCATCAGGCCGACGTCCTCCCGGTGCGCAAATTCCGCCAGTCCAATCTCGAAGGTACGGTTGAGCAGATTGTAGGGGTTCTGGATGGTCACAATGCGTGGCAATCCCTTTTGCCCGGAAATACGCAGGTATTCGGCAATCCCCCACGGGGTCTCATTGGAAATGCCGATATAACGGATCTTGCCGGATTGTATGAACCCGCCAAGCGCCTCGAGCGTTTCTGCAATCGGCACGCCATCTTTTTCCGGTACATGATAATAACCAAGTTTGCCGAAATAATTGGTGTCACGCTCAGGCCAGTGTAACTGATAGAGATCGATATAATCCGTTTGCAGGCGTTTCAGACTGGCATTTAATGCTATCTCGATATTTTTATGATTCAGACGGGTTTTCCCATTCCTTATATATGGGATCCAGTCGGCAGCCGCGCAGACCTTGGTGGCGATGATCAGCTTGTCCCGATATTTACATTTACAGAGCCAGGTGCCGAGGTATTCCTCTGTGCGGCCCTGGGTTTCAGCCCTGGGGGGGACGGGATAAAGTTCAGCCGTATCGATAAAATTGATTCCGGCATCAACCGCATAATTGAGCTGTGCGTGCGCCTCGGTCTCGGTATTCTGTTCACCCCAGGTCATGGTACCCAGGCAGAGCTGACTCACCTTCAGGTCCGTACGGCCAAGTGGTTTAAATTGCATATTGAATGCTTGAAATCCCTTATTATATAGAAGGCCATATTAAAAATTTTCATTAACTGTAATACAAGCATGATGTTCTGCAATAATGATTGATCTCGCAACCAGCGCCTTTATCCTGTTGCTTGTGGTGATTGACCCTATTGGTCTTGCACCGCTGTTTCTCGCATTGACTTTGGGGGATACGGAGCCGGATCGCAAAAATACCGCAATCAAAGGCGTTTTTATTGCAGGCATCATACTCATTGTATTCACGCTGGCAGGTGATGCCCTGTTGAGGTATCTCAATATCAGCACCGCATCTTTCAGTATCGCCGGGGGGCTTCTTTTATTGCTGCTTGCGATGGATATGATTCTGGTCCGTCAATCAGGGCTGCGTTCAACCACCATCCGGGAACAGGAAGAGGCCATACATAAGGCCGATATCTCCGTATTCCCGCTGGCGATACCCATGATCGCCGGGCCTGGTGCATTAACGACGCTTCTTCTATTGACGGGCACGCCGGTATTCAGACTGGAAACTGCTGTTATATTGGCGATTCTGTTGATTATTTTATTGTTAACCTTATTTATGTTGCTTCTCGCGTCAAAAATAAGCGGCTTCCTTGGTGAAACCGGTATAAATGTCATCACCCGCATACTGGGGATCATCCTCACCGCATTGGCCATTCAATATATTATTAATGGCCTGCTTGTCAGCTTTCCGGTTTTAACCGGAAGCTGAAAAAGCATGTCCGGAAGTTGCTACATCCATACAGGCTGTTGAAAAGAGTTTTTCAACAACCTGTTAAAACGCCGTTAAAATATATGATCGTATCCGCACATTATCTGCGGAAAAACAGATTAAAGATAACCGTCAACAGGACACTGATAAGAATCATGGATGTGATTGGAATAAAGATGAGTCCATTATCACTCTCGATGCGGATATCACCGGGCAGGCGGCCAAACCATTTGAGAAGACCCGGTGCATAAGAGGCGACCAGGCCGATAATGATCAGGACGATGCCTGCACAGATGATAATTTTACCCATGGTAAAGGGAATCAGGGATCAAGGACTGAAACCCGATCCCTGACACTTAATCCCTGGCCCCTAATTCGGTTGTTTGACAATCCGTAAATAGGGTTTCGGCGCTTTCCAGCCGCCCGGAAATTTTACTTTGGCCTCATCATTGGAAACGGCGGGGATAATGATGACATCTTCACCCTGTTTCCAGTTTACAGGTGTGGCGACTTTATGCTTTGCGGTCAGCTGAATTGAATCCAGCACGCGCAGCACCTCGTCGAAATTCCGGCCTGTGCTCATGGGGTAAGTGATCATCAGTTTAATCTTCTTGTCCGGGCCGATGATAAACACGGAACGCACCGTTGCATTGTCTATGGCCGTTCGTTCCTTCGCTTTTCCGCTGGCATTCGGGTGAATCATGTCAAAGAGCTTCGCAACCTGCAGATCAGTATCGCCGATGATCGGATAGTTGATCGCATGTCCCTGTGTCTCTTCGATATCCTTTGACCATTTTGAATGATCATCGACCGAATCCACGCTCAGCCCAATGACTTTGCAGTTGCGTTTTTCAAACTCCGGTTTCAGACCGGCCATGTAGCCAAGCTCCGTTGTGCAAACAGGGGTGAAATCCTTGGGATGGGAAAACAGAATGACCCAGCCGTCCCCGATCCACTTATGGAAGTTGATCTTTCCTTCTGTTGTTTCTGCAGTAAAGTCCGGCGCTTCATCGCCTATACGTAATGGCATAAAAACCTCCTTGCTGAATATTGTTTCTTATAATTATATGCCGTGGCCATACAATGTTAAATACGATTCGGTTATGAGGTATGAATGATCACTATAATGACTGGCTATCTTCCTGCAGATTCTGCCTGGTGATGGCCAGGATGGCGTTATCGTTTACAATATAGCTGACGTGTTTAGCCAATGATTCAGCCATGCAGACATTAACGATTACCCGCCCGGATGACTTTCATCTCCACCTGAGAGACGGCAAGGCAATGACGAGTGTTGTCATGGACAGTGTCCGCCGGTTTGGCCGTGCCATTATCATGCCGAATCTCAATCCGCCCATCATTACGACTAAACAGGCGCTGGATTATCGCAATCACATACTGGCATGTCTGTCAGAAGATAGCGGCTTTGAACCATTGATGACTTTGTATCTGACGGAAGACACCCCGGCTGATGAGATTATCCACGCCAGAAAAAGCGGACATGTATATGCGGTAAAGTATTACCCGGCGGGCGCGACTACTCATGCGGAGAGTGGTGTAAGAAATATGAAAAATGTATATCCGCTGCTTGAGGTTCTGGTTGCTCAAAATATGCCATTGCTGGTACACGGTGAAGTTACGGACCCGGAGGTGGATATATTTGATCGTGAACGAGTATTTATTGACCAGGTACTTGCACCTTTACTGGATCGTTTTCAGGGATTGCGTGTCGTGTTTGAACACATCACTACCCGGCAGGCGGTTGAGTTTGTAAAAAAAGGGCCGGAAAATCTCGCGGCCACCATCACTCCGCAGCACCTGTTGCTTAATCGCAATGCGTTATTTAACGGCGGATTTCAACCTCATCATTTTTGTCTGCCGATCCTGAAGGCGGAGGAACACCGGCAGGCTGTGTTCGCCGCAGCCACCAGCGGGCATCCACGTTTTTTTCTGGGTACTGACAGTGCACCTCATGCACGAAGTGAAAAGGAATCGGCTTGTGGTTGCGCCGGGATGTATTCCGCGCATTGCGCTATCGAGCTTTATGCCGAAGTTTTTTCATTGGCGGGTTGTCTGGATCGGCTTGAAGCATTCAGCAGTCATCATGGTGCAGACTTTTATGGACTTCCGCGAAATCAGGGAACTATCACCCTGGAAAAACGGAGCTGGGCTATCCCTGCTACGTTAACATTTGGCGACAAGGAATTAGTGCCATTCCGTGCGGGAAAGGAATGCCAATGGAAACTCAAACAGTGAATGAAAAAACATTGGACGTTATTGCTACCCGGTTCCGTGGTTATTTCCCCGTGGCCGTCGATGTTGAAACTGCCGGTTTTAATGCGGCTACCGATGCTCTTTTGGAAATTGCGGCTGTTACCTTCAGGACGGATGACGCGGGTTTATGGATGATCGATCAATGCATGGCGCGGCATGTACAACCTTTTGAAGGCGCCAATCTGGATCAGGAAGCGCTGGCTTTCACCGGCATTGATCCGGGGCACCCCTTTCGCAAACAGATTGCCGTAACGGAAAAAGAGGCATTGCATGATATCTTTGCAATGATTCGCAAGGCTATGAAGAATCACGGCTGCAAGCGTGCCATTCTCGTGGGCCATAATTCATCATTTGATCTTGCGTTTCTGAATGCGGCTGTCGAGCGATGCGAAATCAAACGCAATCCATTTCATCCTTTCAGCACCTTCGATACAGTGACACTGGCCGGGCTCGCCTATGGACAGACCGTGCTCTCACGCGCCGTGCTGGCTGCAGGACTTGAATGGGACAGCAAACAGGCGCATTCAGCCCGTTATGATGCTGAACGCACTGCGGAACTTTTCTGTACTATCGTCAATCGATGGGGAGAATTGGATAACTCATGAACCGGATTGAGTGCATACGATCGATGAAATGTCAGAATCCATTCAATCTTGTGATGTTGAACTTCATTGTCATTATTCCCTGCCAGGCATGGGCTGATTACTGCGTGTATTTCAATAAGGACACCGCTGCCGTTGTACGCGATCATGTGCGTGAAGGCATGGTGGCGCTGCAATTTTGCGAATCTTGTGAATTTATCGAGCCCTTGCCTCTGCGTATCCGCAGCCTGGAGTTGCGTGAACATAGTGTTGACGTGGATTTCATTACCTATAACGGCCGGAAAGTGACCCTGGCAGATATCGATAAAGGGACCCTTCTTGCAGGTTACACTCCAGAGGAAATTGAATTTTTGCGTGCGACACTGACAGAGCAGGCAACGCGCAAGTCTTATACCCTCCATATTAACGGCGAGGAGATCGATCTTGCCTATTTCTATATCCCGGAAGAACTACCGGTGTACCGGAATGTCGGTGTGCTTGCGCACTGTGCCGCTGACATAAGCCCAACGATTGAGTATGTCCCGATTAACAAAGATCCCGCGCTCGAGGCGCCAATGCAACCGATCCTGGTCGATGTCAGTGAACATTGTTATGACGGTTGCTGTCCGGGAAAGACCTGGACTGTGCGTGAAAATGTGATCCTGTTTGCTGAGGCCAACGTTCAATCCGCAAAAGTGGCTGAATTATCACCCGGTGCAAGTGTTACCCCGTTACAGGTGCGCGCGTTAGTTGAACCGGTGCGCGCCGAGGTTGTGTATGATCACGGCCGGTTTTTCGAAGGTGACGTCTTTTATCTGTTAAATTCGCTCGGAGAGGGGTTTTACAACATCTGGTATTACGGCAAGACCTACGAGGAAGATGTATCGGGGATTAACCAGTTTCAGCTCAAGATGGATCGAAGGGGATGTAATCCACCCACCAAAGACTGCTGGGCTGTCGCAGGAGACTTGAAGGAAGAAACCTGGTGGGCCGAAGTCAGACGCAAAGGCGGACAGGCCGGCTGGCTTTATGATCCCCGGGAAACGATGGATGGCGTCCTTATCTGCGATTGACGGCATGATTTAACCAAAATATATAAAGCAAACCTGTCTTCAAACAGGTTTGTATCTTGAATCTATCTCAAAATTAAAATTATCCTCCCCCTTGAAGGGGGAGGGCTGGGGTGGGGGTGAAAAGTCAACAAGGAATTCAGTAGGTTGCCCAACCGGACATTCC
>JACQHV010000184.1 GCA_016198885.1 Gammaproteobacteria bacterium | reverse complement strand
TGCTAACTTAAATAGTAATATAAAGTATAATCTACTCTTTCTAGTTACCAAATCCCCCAAGGCGATTTTTAGATTTTTACAAAATTAGACCGGAAACGCATATTTGCGTTTACGTAATTTTCATCATCAAGCAATGAAACCATACTGGAGTCAATGAACCTTACAGAACTAAAACAACAGCCTGCATCAGAACTCATTACCCTCTCAGAGACACTGGGCCTGGATGGCCTTGCCCGCTCACGTAAACAGGATGTCATCTTTGAAATCCTCAAGGCACAGGCCAAAAAAGGCGAGGACATTTATGGAGATGGCGTATTGGAGATATTACAGGACGGATTCGGGTTTTTGCGTTCAGCCGACAGTTCTTATCTTGCAGGACCGGATGATATATATGTGTCTCCAAGCCAGATCCGGCGCTTCAATTTAAGAACAGGAGATAATATAGCGGGCAAGATACGCCCTCCCAAGGACGGTGAACGTTACTTTGCCCTCCTGAAAGTCAACGAAATAAATTTCGAACCACCGGAAAAAGCAAAACATAAAATATTATTTGAAAATCTCACCCCGCTTTTTGCCCACTCCAGACTTTCCCTCGAATTAGGCAACGGCAGCACGGAAGATCTCACACCACGCATTATTGATCTGGTGGCCCCGATTGGAAAAGGACAGCGCGGTCTTATCGTTTCACCGCCCAAGGCCGGCAAGACAATGATCCTGCAAAGCATTGCCCAGTCGATCACACATAATCATCCGGAGTGTCATTTAATTATCCTCCTGATTGACGAACGTCCTGAAGAGGTTACAGAAATGGAGCGTTCCACACAGGCAGAAGTCATCTCCAGCACCTTCGATGAACCTGCGAGCCGTCATGTGCAGGTCGCCGAGATGGTCATTGAACGGGCCAAGCGCCTGGTTGAACATAAAAAGGATGTGGTGATATTGCTGGATTCAATCACCCGTCTGGCCCGTGCCTATAACACCGTTGTACCCGCCTCCGGAAAAGTCCTGACGGGTGGTGTGGATGCCAATGCCTTGCAAAGACCCAAACGATTCTTTGGCGCAGCACGCAATATCGAGGAAGGGGGCAGTTTGACCATTATCGCCACCGCCCTGATCGATACAGGATCCCGGATGGATGATGTGATTTATGAAGAGTTCAAAGGTACGGGCAATATGGAATTACACCTGGATCGGACGATCTCGGAAAGACGTGTTTACCCTGCAATCAATATAAACCGTTCCGGCACCCGCCGCGAAGAATTGCTGACGGGCAAGGATGAACTGCAGAAGATGTGGATATTACGGAAGCTCTTGCACCCCATGGAAGATATTGCCGGTATGGAATTCCTGCTGGAACGCCTCAAGGCTACCAGGACCAATGCCGATTTCTTCGATGCGATGAAACGGCAGTAGTTATTCTGCCGTGATAATTCAAAACGACGCTAAATAATTTTGCCCGCCGTCACGCTGGTGCACATCAACATCCTGTAAGGTGAGCAATTATTACTGGATTCCTGCTGGAGTTTATACCCGAATGGGTACCGGAATGACAACCTTGAAAATACTTATATCTGTCCATGTATTTTTCTATATCTATCCCACCATCCTTGCTTCTTCTGACTGATAGTAACGCATCAGGATATCGGCAACTTCCGGGCGGGCAAACTCCACCGGCAAGGGTTGTCCAGAGGCCAGCATCTCCCGCACCCTGGTACCGGACAGGTTCACGAAATCTTCAGGTGTGTGATCCGGTGCATCGCGCATCATCACTACCTTATTAAGCTTCCTCGAATAGGCCGTGTTATCCGCCTTGAAGATGTGAATCAATAATTCGTTTTGGGGAATTCTGTCAAAAATTTCCTGCGCTTCAAAAGGACCATAGTAATTTCCCACACCGGCATGATCACGTCCGACAATCAGGTGCGTGCAACCAGCGTTCTGCCTGAAAATCGCGTGCAGGACGGCCTCACGCGGACCGGCATATAACATATCGAATCCATATCCGGTGACCAGGACTGTATTTACCGGGAAATAAAGTTCCACCATTTTTCTGATTGCGGCGTCACGAACATCAGCAGGGATATCTCCTTTTTTCAATTTTCCAAGCAACATGTGGATCAATACGCCGTCAGCGTTGACTGCGTCCTTTGCCATCTTGCAGAGTTCCTCATGCGCGCGGTGCATGGGATTACGCGTCTGGAAAGCGACTACTGTCTCCCATCCTTTTGCATGGATCTCATTCCGGATTTGATCCGCAGTGCGAAAGGTATCAGGAAACTCTTTTTCAAAATAACTGAAATTCAGGACTTCAATGGCGCCTGAAATGACGTACTTGCCCATGGTCATGAATGTGGCTACACCAGGATGTGATTGATCCAGGGTACCAAAAACCTTCTTGGTTATACGTACAAGTTGCTCATCTGAAATCTGTTCTATTGCCGCAACATCCTGAATGGCCAGAACGGGCTTTCCTTCTATATTCGGATCACGCAATGCAATGCGTTTTGCACTCTTGATCGAGTCGATATCATCTGTCCTGTTCAAACAGGGTACCGGCCAGAAGAGACCGTTATCAGTTTTCATTGTCTCAGCCACACTGATCGCATCAGCGAGATTCATATACCCCTTGAGCGGTGTGAAATAACCTGCGCCCAGCATGACGGCATTGGCTGCGGCAGCAGAATTGAGCAGTAAAGAGGGCAGTTTATCGGCCTCGACTGCCAATCTGGCGCAGCGTTTTGCGTCTTTTATAAACAGGGGGTTCAGTACAATGGACCCGTGTGGCTTGATCATTTTTTATCTCCTGAAATCACAAATAAACAGTTTTTTCCACAATCAGGGGTGAAAAACGGTCGCTAACAATAACGTGCTTTAAAATAAATTCAAGGATTAATCATACAAATTGGCACAAATGGCAGGTAAGGATTATGATTAAAAACATAATAAAAGCAGTGGAGGGAGGGGAGCGCCATGTCAAAAATACCCACACCTGTAAAACCGGTTGATCCTGCCAGAAATACCTCGACTGTCCTGGGCCCCATGAGTGAACAGTCCACTGTACAAATGAATCTGCAGAACGAAAAATGTTTCTGGAATGATACAGAATTTTCGCAAGGCGATCAGATCATCTCGGATGGTAAATGTTATGAATGCAGTTACGGCCGCTGGGTCGAGGTCGATGATTGATGCGAGGTTACCTCGGATGGTCCGGGCCTGAAATCGTATCGATCGCCCTGTTTGAGAATATCGCCCGTGTGCAGTTGAAAATGTCCTGATTGCCTGTCCTTAAAGTAAAATTTCAGGGTCTGTTGAATTGTTGTAAACGCCAGTTCATCCCATGGGATCAGGTGCTCTGCAAACAAATCTACAGCCACGCTTTCTTTCCCGGGTGAAAAATCCTGATCAAGCAATTCTGACCGGTACATCATATGCACCTGATCAACATGTGGCAGATTGATAACAGTATACAGGTCCAGAAGTTTGACCCTGGCATTTGCCTCTTCCAGGGTTTCACGCAGGGCCGCCTCAAAACTGGTTTCGCCGAGCTCCATAAACCCTGCCGGCAAGGTCCAGTACCCCTGCCGTGGTTCAATCGCCCTTTTACATAACAATACCCTGCCATCGTGTTCGGGGATACAACCTGTTACTACTTTGGGATTCTGGTAATGAACAATTTCACATGCGACACACACATAGCGGGGCCGATCATCATCAGGAGGAATTTTGCTGATGACAGGCCCTCCGCAAAGGCTGCAGAATTTCATGGGCAGGATCTTACTCATAATCATAATAGTGCCTGTCAAATATTGACGTTTCCCGTTTTATCCTCTGCATCCAGACGCACATCATCCAATGCGTTCCAGGGCGGACTGACAATTGCAGCAAAAACCAGTTTTTTATCATCCGGATTTTCAATCCATTGTGATGCCCCTGCGGGTATTACAATGACATCACCCACCTTTACTGTCGCACATTCACTATCAATGTGGATCCTGCCTGTACCCTCGAGGATATAATAGATCTCGGTCAGGTTAAGCTTGTGCCGGTAACTTCGTCCGGTTGCATCAACGGTCGCGATCGCAATGGAAAATGGCAGATTGACCGTATCATTTTCAGGATGCAGTAACTCGCGTATACGGCAACCGTCATTTGCGGTAAATTCTTCACACTCATTCAGATTCTTGATAAACATAATAACTGTCTTTCATCACCGATCATGACCAGGCAAAGCAGAAATCCGGATTTTACCTTTGATAACCCTGCATGTACCGGGATTTTAATGATCAATCTCGGCACACCGGACGCCCCGACAATATCTGCTGTGCGGCGATTTCTGGCTGACTTCCTGTCAGACCCGAGGGTAATCGAAGTTCCGAAATTACTCTGGTGGATGATTCTGCACGGAATTATATTGTGCATACGGCCTTATCGATCTGCAAAAGCATATCAGAAAATCTGGACAGAGAATGGTTCACCCCTGTTGGACACATCAAAGAAACAGGCCGCGGCGATTCAGGATGAAATTAAACAACGATCCACAGCCAACTTTAAAATTGTCCTTGCCATGCGCTATGGCAATCCTTCGCTTGAGGGAGGCCTCGAAAAACTGAGGGGGGCCAACGCACAGCGCATATTAATCCTGCCGCTTTACCCGCAATATTCCGCCACTACCACTGCATCAACATTCGATGCTGTCAGTAAGGTGCTGAAAAACTGGCGCTGGTTGCCTGAACTGCGCTTGATCAATCATTATTACAATGACCCCGATTATATACATGCACTGGCCGAGAGTGTTCAGTCACACTGGGATGAAAATGGCCGGGCCGAGAAACTCCTCTTTTCATTTCATGGCATCCCCAAACAGTACGCAGATGCAGGCGATCCCTACCCTGACGAATGCAAAATGACAGCCCGTCTTGTAGCAGATAAATTGCAACTTAAGGATGCTGAATGGCTGGTGTCCTTCCAGTCACGTTTCGGTCCGAGAGAATGGTTAAAACCATATACAGATTTCACGTTGAAAAAATGGGGGGGCTCCGGGATTTTAAGCGTTGATGTGGTGTGTCCTGGTTTTGCCGCCGACTGTCTGGAAACACTCGAAGAAATTAATATGCGAAACCGCGCTTTTTTTCTTGAGGCCGGAGGAGAAAGATTTTCCTATATTCCCGCCCTGAACGACCGCCCGTCACATATTAAAACCCTGGTAAAACTGATCCTGAAACATTGCCGGGACTGGACCGATTAAATAAACCATATCAATATCGACTCAGTCACTTTTTTCACCATAAATTGTCACAATGACATGCCTTTTGTGCTGCGAATTACGATGTTCCCAGAGATAAATACCCTGCCAGGTCCCCAGTGCACAACGGCCATTATTGACGGGTAATGTCAGACTGCTGGCGGTCAATACGCTGCGCA
>JACQHV010000023.1 GCA_016198885.1 Gammaproteobacteria bacterium | reverse complement strand
GGGTAGATGAAGCCCGTGATGATAATTTGTATGAACTTGAGATTGCACTTAATCTGTTACCTGCGGATGAATCCGTTCCACCGTGGCAGGTTGACAGGGTATTAAGAAATTTTCTGGTGGATCTCACGGGTAATACCCATCGTTCGGAATTCTGTATCGATAAACTTTATTCACCGGATAATATTGGTGGACGGCGCGGGTTGGTGGAGTTCAGGTCTTTCGAGATGCCGCCGCATGCGCGCATGAGCGCTGTCCAGATGTTGTTGCTGCGTTGTCTGGTTGCACATTTCTGGAATCATCCCTATAAACATCCCCTGATACGTTGGGGCACGGATCTTCACGATCGATTCATGCTGCCTCATTACGTGTGGGAAGATTTCAAGCAGGTTATCCGCGATTTGCGTAATGCGGGTTTTGAGTTTGAAGTGGAATGGTTTGCGCCGTTCTGCGAATTTCGCTTCCCACGCATCGGGACAATACACGCGCTGGATATGCAACTTGATTTACATACCGCATTGGAACCCTGGCACGTCCTGGGAGAAGAGGCAACAGGTCAGAGTACGGCGCGCTTTGTCGATTCTTCGGTGGAACGTCTCCAGGTCAGCGTGCATAACATGGCGGGCAATCGATATATCGTGACCTGTAATGGACGCAGGGCGCCCCTGAGAACAACGGGTATAAGCGGTTACCATGTTGCAGGAGTGCGTTACAAGGCCTGGCAGCCTTATTCCAGTCTGCACCCGACAATCAAGGCACACACCCCGCTGATATTTGATATTGTTGATACAGAAAACTGCCGATCAATAGGCGGTTGTACCTATCACGTGGCGCATCCAGGCGGGCGTCACTATGAAACTTTTCCGGTCAATGCGAATGAAGCAGAAGCCAGGCGCAGCGCCCGTTTCTGGCCATATGGATACACCCAAGGCCGGATCATGGTACCACAGGAAGAACTGCATGCGGAGGAGCAGCCTTATGTTCTGGATTTGCGTTTTCCCATAACGAAAAAAAGGAACAGATAAAAACAGGAATTTAAGTCAGAAGCGGATATTGCCGGATATTCAAACCTGACGTTCTGCTGTTTCCTGCGGCGAATATCCAAACCAGGTGTGCGATACTTGTGTATGGATATCGGCAAGATCAATCTGCAATTCATCAATAAATTCATGCAGATTGTTTTCGAGTAATCTGGCCACATCGATTTCAGCAATAATACGCTGCACACGCGTGACACTGCGCAGGGTTTGATCATTCTTGGGCATAGGCAACACGCAATTATTCAGTTCGGTGAGACAATGAGCGACTGCGCGGGGAAATTGCTGATCCTTCATGAGAAAAGCGACAACATCCTTGCTATTGACCTTGTCGCGCACATGCTGTTTGTACATTTGATACGCACTGAGTGAATGCAGCACATTCATCCATAAAATATTGTCCAGGGTTTCCGGTATATCTTCCCTGCGCCGCAGCAGGTTCATGCAGCCGACGTCAACAATTCTAGTCGTCATGTCAGCCCGTTCCAGATTACTGCCAATGCGGATGAAACTATAGGCCTCTCCGTGACTCATGTTGCCGAATAACAGACCGGTAATCTGGTGACAGAAACTGGTGATACTGTCCAGGAATTCGTTCTGGGCATCGCGTTTCAGGGAACTGTTAACATGCTGTTTCACGAAAAGGTGAAATTCATTGATCAGCTCCCAGGCCTCGCTTGGCATAATCTCGCGGGTGGTCCGTGCATTTTCGCGAGCCATGCGAATTGAATAGACGATGGAACCGGGATTAGATTCATCTGCAAGCATGAATTTAATTACATTTCTTTCATCCGACTTTTCGTATTTGGTGAAGAACAAATCGGAACTGCCGCAGATGCTGATCATTCCGCTCCAGATATACTTGACTATGCGCGGCAGATCCAGCACGAGACTGGCATTGACGTTGACCAGACGTGCAGTATTTTCAGCGCGTTCGAGATAGCGGCCAATCCAGTACATCCGTTCTGCAACACGGGAAAGCATCCGTTATTCTTTGTCCGGCATAACAACCCAGGTATCCTTGCTGCCACCGCCTTGTGATGAATTCACGACCAGTGAACCCCTGATGAGTGCAACACGGGTTAATCCTCCGGCTGTGACATAAGTGCGATCGCTTTGCAGGGTAAAGGGGCGCAGATCTACATGTCTTGGCTCGATGTTGTTTTCACAGAGCGTGGGAACAGTAGACAATGATATAACCGGCTGTGCGATGTAATTGCGTGGCCTGGCTTTGACCAGTCGCGCCATTTCAGCGCGTTGTTTTCTGGTTGAGTGTGGTCCAACCAGCAAGCCATAGCCCCCGGATTCATTGGCGGGTTTGACGACCAGATTTTCGAGATTTGCAAGTACGTGATCCCGTTGTTTGACATCTTCGCAGGAAAAACTTGGCACATTCGGGAGAATCGGATCTTCATCAAGGTAATAACGGATCATTTCCGGTACGAAGGTATATACGACTTTATCATCAGCAACACCTGCCCCGGGCGCGTTTGCAAGCGCGACATTGCCTTTTTTCCATGCCCGGATGAGACCAGGCACGCCGAGAAGTGAGCCGGGATTGAAGATTTCCGGGTCCAGGAACAGGTCATCAATGCGCCGGTATATCACGTCAACGCGTGATAAACCTTTAATAGTTTTCATATAAACGCAATCATCGTCTGCCACGACAAGATCCGACCCTTCGACCAGTTCAGCACCCATTTGCTGGGCCAGAAATGCATGTTCGAAATAGGCGGAGTTGTAAATACCAGGCGTAAGCACCACTACTTCAGGATAATCCATCGGCCTGGGGGAAATTGAACTCAGGACATCAAACAGGTGGTTCGGATAATCGCCCATGGGCATGATGTTGTAATCTTCAAAAAGTTCGGGAAATACACGTTTGGTAACCTTGCGGTTTTCCAGCATGTAGGAAACTCCGGAAGGCACGCGTAGATTGTCTTCAAGAACATATATAGTGCCATCACTGTCACGAACGAGATCACTGCCGCAGAGATGCGCCCAGACACCGAAAACCGGTTTTATATTACGGCACTGTTCCCTGAAATTTTTTGAGGTCTTGAGCAGGTTTTTTGGAAACTTTTTATCTTTAATAATCTTCTGTTCGTTATAGACATCATTTATAAAGTGATTCAGGGCAGTAAGCCGTTGTTGCAGCCCCTTTTCAATACGTTTCCATTCTCTCAAGGGAATAATGCGAGGGATAATGTCGTATGGCCATTCACGATCGATATTTCCACTTTCACTGTAGACCGTAAAGGTGATTCCCATCGTTTTAATTGCCAGATCCGCTGCGTGTTTACGCTTCATGACCTCTTCGTAACTGATCTTTTTCAGGTATTTGATCAGCCTGCCGGCGCTGGATCTGGCCTGCAGACGGGGCGTCAGTAACTCATCATAATATCCATTGATTTTGTAATCTTTAAGATTCATTGCGAAACGATGCCTGTGAGAATATTAGGGATATTGCGACTAATCAGCTTAATTATACCCAACAACGGGATTGAACTGTAATTTACAGAGGAGCCATGCAAAAATTGCCATATAGTGTTTGCACAGCCGGAGTCTGATCAGATATTCTGATTTTGCTATAAAAGCGCAATTTATGGCTTCCCGGTTTTTATTCAACGCACATTAGACTACTACTGCCAATGGAACTTTACGACCAACTGGAACAGCAACTGATTGATGGTCTCAACCAGTTTATCCAGACTGTAGGCGCCTATCTGCCGAAATTGCTCAGTGCAGTCGTATTATTACTGCTGGGTCTGATACTGGCGTGGGGTGCGAAATGGCTGATCCTGCGGCTGGGCGCCGGTATTGACAGAATGGTCCAGGCCATAGGTATTGCTTCCCTGCATGTAAGGCTCAGATGGCCGGTAGCAGATATCCTGGGTTGGCTGATCTACTGGATGATTATCCTGTTTTATATCACGTTGGCTGTTGAAGTACTCGGTTTCAAGGGACTTTCAGACTGGCTGGGAAATCTGATTACTTATCTTCCGAGTCTGTTGCTTGCGGGACTATTCATTTTCGGCGGTTTTCTGCTTGGCAATACCATCCGGGACAGGATAACAACAGGTGGACGTTCGGCGGGATTACAACGGACGGATACCCTGGGTTCGTGGACCCGGATGATCATAATTCTGCTGGCTGTTCTAGTCGGCCTTGCACAAATCGGGATTGATGTCAGGTTGTTTGAATATATTCTGACAATCTTTGTTGCTGCTCTGGCGATAGCCATTGCTCTGGCATTCGGAATGGGGGCAGGACCGACAGTCTCGAATATTATTTCAGCGCGTTATGTGCGCAAGACCTATCAGGTTGGTCAGAAGATCCGCATTAATAATCTGCAGGGAAAGATACTGGAAATGTCATCTACCGGTGTCGTGCTGGATACCGATGCGGGCCGCACCTTCATTCCAGCCAGGGTATTTGATGAGGAGGCTTCCGTACTTCTGGATGACGAATCACCTCATGCCGGTTAATTCATTATCATTGCATTATCTACAGAATCACCCACAGGACGCGGCAAGGGCGCTGGAGCAGTTTGAGCCGGAAGATCTTGCGAATTATCTTGAAATGATTCCTGCAGAATCTACAGCAGATATTTTCCGTCATATGATTCCATCGAGAACGGTGAGTTGCCTGATAAATATGAATGCAGACAAGGCATCCGGAATTCTCGAACAATTCAGTATCGAACGTGCCACGTCACTTCTTCGGCGCATGAATATGGATATTCGCAAGGAAGTGATCATGGCAATGTCACCGGTATTTGCGAACATGATGAGAGTGGTTTTGAAATATCCGAATGGCACCGTAGGGCAATTCATGAATCCAAATGTTTTTGCCGTTCGCGAGGACATGTACACCGATGATGTACTAAATGCTGTGCGGGACAGCTCTGATCAGGTACGCAGTGAAATTTATGTAATAAATGGCAGGCAACAACTCGTGGGAGTGGTGTTCATCAGGGATTTGCTTACTGAAGGACCCAGAACACCTGTGAAAAACATTATGCAAAATCCGGAAGTCACCATTGCAGCACGTTCGAGTCTAGCCAGCGTGCAGGATCACCCGGAATGGAAATACAAGGAAATTCTGCCGGTCGTCGATCACATGGGAATGTTTATTGGCGTTCTGAAACGGGGAGTCATGCTGGATGTATTGACGAATATTGAAGACGGCGCGCAGCAACAGGATGAGTTTACCAATACTGCACTGGCCATGGTTGAACTATTCTGGGATACGTGCTCAGATTTACTGGCGCTGGAAGAGGTAACTGCTAAAAAGAGGAAATAAAATGAATGAAGTCAACAGAACAGTAGAAACCACATTACATCAGTCCCTTTTTCAGCAATACCCGGCAGAGGCGGTTCAACAACTGGAACGACTGGATCCCGTAGAAATAGGGGATGTCCTTGCTGCACAGCCGATTGATCAAACAATCAAAATCTGGGAGCGATTTTCACCACAACTGGGCGCAAGCGTCCTTGGAGAATTACCCGTAAAGTATGGCGCGGAATTACTCGGCCAGATTGATCCAAACCGTGGTGCAAGCCTGCTCAAGGGGTTGGGCGGGGAAAAGCGAAAAGAATTGTTGAGTGCAACAGATAGGGGAGCTGCAAGCGATCTGAACCGTGCTCTTGCCTATGAGCCGAATACCGCAGGCGCATTAATGGAAGCCCGGGTAATGTATTTCCGGCCGGAGATGACGGTGGGTGAGACTATTAATATCTTGCGTTCAAGACCCAAACGCGCATATCGCAAGCTCTATACTGTCGATGAAAACAACCGCCTTAAGGGTATGATTGAAATTGAAGAACTGGCCCTCGCAGATCATTCCACCATGTTATCTGAACTGGAGCATCTTTCACCCGCTGTAGTGGAAGTTACTGCCAGTCGTGAAGAACTTGTTGAGAAATTTGAAAGGCACAAGGCGACAGATCTTCCCGTCGTTGATTTTGATCGGCATCTTGTCGGGATACTTCGTTATCACGTCTTTGTGGACGCCGCGCGTGAAGAAAGCAGTATAGATTTGCAAACGATGGTGGGTGTAAGTAAAGACGAACGCGGTTTGTCGCCTGCCGGATTTGCGATTCGTAAACGCCTGCCCTGGCTGGAAATCAATCTTGCAACGGCCTTTATGGCGGCGGCGGTTGTCGGTTTATTTGAAGAAACCATTGCAAAATACACAGCCCTGGCAGTGTTGTTGCCTGTCGTAGCCGGCCAATCCGGTAACACAGGCGCACAGGCATTGGCAGTCACATTGCGCGGACTTGCGCTTAAGGAAGTTTATCCCCGGATGTGGCCACGAATCATCTTCAAGGAATCTTTTGTCGGTTTCTGGAATGGGGTTGCCGTTGGCCTCACCACAGGGGTGTGTGTCTATATATGGAGCAAGTCTTTTGGACTGACATTGATAATTACGATGTCTATGATCATTTCCATGGCAATCGCCAGCATCTCCGGGGCAGCAATTCCCATCATCATGACAGTCTCCGGACAGGATCCGGCACAGTCGTCCTCGATTTTCCTGACAACAGTCACGGACGTGGCTGGCTTCTTCAGTTTTCTCGGTATTGCTACGCTATTTATAGCAATACTTTAGAAATGAAAAGTTGCCTGGATAATAAATATTTCTGCTTATCACCCTAAAAATTATTTGATTTACAGAAGATAATCTACTATCTATATAACAATTGTTGATTAGACTGAATTTAAATTATTCATGAAATCAACAAGATACATGGTTTTGTCATTTTATTTTGCAAGATATAAAGAAGGTGCAAGATGGAAACCAAAAAGAACCGTGAGTATGAAGATTATTCTGATGAAGAAGAAATCCTGGATATTGAAAATATTCCTGAAGCGGAGCTGGATCTGGATGATGAAGATAAAAAACCGGTGAAACACCAGGCAGGGGCTGTTCGTTTCAGGCGCACATGGAGAGATACGGAGAAATACAAGGAGATGAAGGAACTTTACAAGATAATTAATGACGAATTGTATACAGGTTTCCTTGAAGATGAATTTGATGAAAATGAAAGACAAGAATAGATTAATTACAAATTACTTTCGTGGTTGCGGTGGTGGTGCCGGCGTAGTTACATCAATCTGGACAGCTTCCAAACAAAAGACGAGAGTCAGATTCAAACCTGAACCGGTAGATAGTGAATTTGACGGTTCGAAGGATTCAGGAGAATTAATTGTTCCGCATGGCCGCGCTGTTCAGAATCGTGCAGACAAGTTACAAACTATTTGTGATTGATGCCTGTGGACGCCATGTCACGATAATCATTCTGTGAACTGAAAACACACCGCCTCCTGGCGGTGTTTTTTTATCTTTAATAATCAAGCTGTGTCCTTTCTGATATTATTTCGTAAATTACTGGGCATTCGTTCGGGTTTATGGGGTCTGCGCCTATTGCTTCCAGGTGTATGAAGAGCAAAAAAATAATCAAACCAAATGAAATGGGATGGCGTGAGTGGGTGTCATTGCCGGAACTTGGTATCCCGGCCATAAAAACCAAGGTCGATACCGGCGCAAGAACATCTGCCTTGCACACATTTCATATCGAATCTTTCAGGGAGAGGGGAAAAGAGATGGTGAAATTTTATATCCATCCCTTACAAAAAAGAACAGATATCGAAATTGCCTGTATTGCGCCTATTTTAGACACCCGCATAGTCAAGGATTCAGGTGGTCATGCGGAAAAACGTCATGTGATCCTGACACCTTTGCGCATAGGTGAGGTGGAATGGCCTATCGAGATTACTCTGACCAGCAGAGATGATATGTTATTTCGCATGTTGCTCGGGCGGACTGCTATAATTGATGGGCAATTCAGGGTGGATCCGGATCAGTCCTATGTTACGGGCAAGTCGTTTATAACGGCATATAAAAAAATAATTGGTAAAAGAATTATTTCATGAAAATTGCAATTTTGTCCCGTAATCCCAAACTTTATTCAACTCGGCGGCTGGTTGAAGCGGCAAAGGAAAACGGTCATAGAG
>JACQHV010000179.1 GCA_016198885.1 Gammaproteobacteria bacterium | reverse complement strand
GGATGTATTGTCGATAATCTCGGAATATAGTGTTGGCAAGCCGAGGCAGATTGCTGTTATTGATGAAGACGTCTGTATCGGTTGCGTAAAATGCGTCAAGGTTTGTCCCGTTGATGCGATTGTCGGCGCTCCAAAACAAATGCACACTGTTATCACGCAGGAATGTATTGGTTGTGAACTCTGCATTGAACCTTGCCCGGTAGATTGCATCAGCATGGTACCAACTGAATCTGTCAGGCCACATATTCCATTTAAAATGTCAATCGCTGAAAATGAGATTGCACAACAAGAGCAGACCCATGCAGCCGATGATCATGCACTTCAACGATTCCATGCACGCAACAAAAGACTGGCACGGGAAAAACAGAAAACCATGGAAGAAAATACTACTGATAATATTGATCAGGATGCAGACAAACGGAATTATATTCTGGCAGCGGTAGAAAGAACGAGAGCGAAACGCGAGCAATTAAAAAAATCTGATCCCGACACAGATACTCAATGAATGAAGCAGCCGGAATATCGTCCCCGCATCTCCATCTGATAACATCAGTCAGCAGGGTGATGCGCCAGGTGATCTATGCCCTGATACCGGGCATTATCCTGTCCATCTGGATATTCGGCTGGGGGATATTGATTCATTGTCTCCTTACAGTGATTTTCGCGCTCTCTCTTGAAGCTCTTATGCTTCATCTGCGAAAAAGATCACTACAAATGTTTCTCTATGATGGCAGCGCGGTAGTCACAGGGTTGTTATTTGCGCTGACTATTTCCCCCTTCGCCCCGTGGTGGATCGATCTGGCCGGTATATGTTTTGCAATCGTCGTTGCAAAACATATCTATGGGGGGCTGGGTTATAACATGTTTAATCCTGCAATGGCAGGTTATATCTTCGTGCTGATATGTTTCCCTGTTGAACTGACTGTATGGCCACTGGCTAAAGGTATTGCGGATGTGAACGTCGGATTTATCGATACATTATCCATCATCTTCGCCGGACAATCATCCGTCACCGGAATTGACGGATTCAGCGGCGCCACCTCACTGGATTACATGAAATCCCAATTAAGTGGCATGGCAATGGTATCTGAAATACGGACCTCTCCCCTGTTTGGTTCTCTTGGCGGTAAAGGATCTGAATGGATTGCCTTTGCATGGCTTGCGGGCGGTGTCTGGCTGCTCCTGCAAGGTGTTATAAAGTGGCATATGCCTGTTACTTTTATTGCATCATTCTTTATTATCAGCCTCTTATTTTACTGGTATGACGCCAGTATTTATTTATCCCCTGTATTCAATTTGTTCGCCGGTGGCACCATGCTTGCAGCTTTTTTCATTGTTACTGATCCTGTCACGTCCTCCACAACACCGAAGGGGCAACTGATTTTTGCTGCAGGAATCGGCGTTATTACCTATATGATAAGGAGCTGGGGCAGCTATCCGGATGGAATCGCATTTGCGGTATTGATAATGAATGCGGCCGTGCCGCTAATTGATAGTTATACCCGGCCGAAGGTTTATGGTGAACAGTGATTATGGACATCAATCAACGCCCTCATTTAATGAAACTTGTGTTCACGTTATCAGGTGTGGCATTTGTTTGTGTATTGATTTTATTAATCGCAAACCAAATGACACACCGGCAAATTGCTGACAATGCGCGGCTACAACAATTGCGAATCATTGATGCAGTTATGCCAATACCCCATGATAATGCACTGTACGATGACACCATTAAAGTAATTGATCCTCAATATCTGGGAAGTGAAAACAGTGTTACAGTATTCAGGGCGCGCAATGCTGATCAACCCATTGGATTGGTGCTGATGCCGGTTACGGCAAAAGGTTATAGCGGCAATATTCTGTTAACCATCGGCATTGCCTATGATGGAACATTGCTGGGAGTGCAGGTACTCAAACATCAGGAGACGGAAGGTTTGGGTGATGGTGTTGATCAGAACAAATCTGACTGGATAAAGGTCTTCACGGACCATTCAATTGTTAAACCACCCGTTGAAGCATGGACAGTAAAAACTGATGGTGGTGAATTTGATCAGCTGAGTGGTGCAACAATCACTTCCCGCAGTGTTATCAATGCTGTACGCAAAAGTCTTGAGTACTATCAGATCAACCGGGATAATCTATACTTGGATCAATCTAATACAGAGAATTAAAATGGACCCTGAAAAAGATTTTGCCGCAAAAGCGAATGAAATTATTGATTATCTCCGCAAACATCCGGATTTTTTTATCAAACATTCTGAAATACTTCCTGAACTCAAAATCACCCATAAAACAGATAAAAAAGTTTCATCAATCATCGAATACCAGGTTTCCCACCTGCGCACGCAGTTAAATGAATTACAGAAAACTTTGCATATGCTGGAGCAGAACACAAAAGCGAACAGTGAGTTTTCCAAACGTGTACATACAATGTCTCTGCAACTGCATGCGGCGAGTGATATAAAAGAACTCTTTGACACCCTTTATAAAGGCCTCAAATTATATTATTCGGCAAATAAAGTCCTGCTGCTGATTTTCAAAAAACCAGAGGGACTGAAAAATTATTCTGGTCTGAAATTCCTGAATTCCACTTCACAACTCAGGTTCATGTTCACGGAGATCTTCCATCGCAATAAACCACTCTGTGAGAGTTTACATGATGAATATCTGGATGTGCTTTTTGGTAAAGATTCTGAAATGATAAAATCAACAGTACTAATCCCGTTGCAGCAGTCAGACTGGAATGGACTCCTTGTTTTAGGATCGCATGAACGAAATCAATATAGCCAGGGTTTTGAACTTGACCTGCTCGTTTATATAGCAAGCATCTGCGGCCTTGTGATGGATTCCTTCCTGAAATCACATTAAGCGTACACAAACCACGCGATACTGGCCTGCCTCGCATGATTCCCGGTGCATGCCTCGCTGTATGCCCGTTTATCCGGAGAGAATTAATGACCGGATATTTCTTCAACTATTCCGCTTTACCCAATCGACTGACGCACACCATATAGCTTTGCATAGAGCCCGTTCTGTGAGAGTAATTCCTTGTGACTGCCCTGCTCACTCACGGTACCGGCTTCAAAGACATAGACATGGTTGGCTTGTTTAATCGCACTCAATCGATGGGCAACGATGAGCGTCGTACGGTTCCGCAGAAAGTCACACATTGCAGTATGCAATTGATATTCTGTTTCAGCATCCATGGCAGAAGTTGCCTCATCGAGAATCACGACTTTCGGCTCGCTCAATATCATACGCGCTATGGCAAGCCGCTGGCGTTGTCCACCTGACAGGCGCACTCCCTGGCGGCCAACGATGGTGTCTAGGCCATTTTTCATCTGTGCAACGGTATCTTTCAACTGTGCAATCTCAAGCACATACCAGAGTTTTTCATCAGGGAGATTACGTCCCAGAGTCAGATTGGCGCGAACAGTATCATTAAAAAGCGCGGGATATTGCAAAACAGTAGCAACATGTTCACGCACAACATTCAGTCCAATCTGGGTTACGGGAACTCCATCATAATACACCATGCCGGCCTTTGCGGGATACAGTCCAATCAGGACCTGCACCAGAGTAGACTTGCCGCCACCGCTCGCTCCGACCAGCGCCACTTTTTCACCAGGGTTGATTATAAGATTGATGCCGTTTAATACATCAGGGCCATTGCCATAAGCGAAATATATATCTTCAATCTTTATTGCTACGGTGACTTTACCTTTGAATGGATCAAATATATGCGGGTAATCCGGTTCCTGGTGCAGTTCACATAATTGATTAATACGCCCCAATGCCGCCTTTGCATTGTAGTAGGCGTACTGGATATTCAACACTTCCTGCACCGGCCCCATCATGAACCAGAGATACCCAAACACAGCGAACATCAAACCGATCGAGAGACCTGAGAATACAACCATTAACATTGAAACTGCACGAAAGGTATCAAACCCGAAAAGGAACACAACAAAACTCAGCCGGTTTGCTGCATCGCTCTTCCATGCAAAGGCAGCACCATGATCCTTGACCTCTCTGGCCTGATCAATAATCTGCAAAATATAATGACGTTCCCGATTGCTCGCGCGGATCTGGTGGATGGAATCCAGTGTCTCAATCAATGCCTGCTGAAAAACCGAAAAAGCGGCATTTTCTTTCTTTTTAAGTTCCTTGACCTGCTTGCCCAGCACCATTGTAAAATAAATAACGATGGGGTTGGCAAACAATATCAGTAACGCCACTTGCCAATGTATCCATAACAGAACAATGGCAACACCAAGAATAGATAATACCGCCACCAGCAAACGACTGATTGTAGTACCGACAAAATGATCGACTGTTTCAAGATCAGTAACAAAATAGGATGCTACAGTGCCACTTCCCAGGGCTTCATATTCTGACATGGAGACCTTCTCAAGACGATTCAACAGGGCGCGTCGAATACGATAGATGACATCTTTCGATATGAAAGTAAATTGCCGGGTCTGCCACACATTCAATAACAAGGAAATCAATCTCAGTACCAGCGTAACAACAAGAATTGTCATGATATAAAGGACAGGCCCCTGCCAGGTGACGGGTGTGAAAAAATTGATGGTGTGAATGACAGGTCCGGGTTGATTCAACAGTACTTCATCTACAAGCAACGGTAATAGTAATGGCAGGGGAATACTGGATATTGTCGCAAGTATCGCAATGATGTTGGCCAGGATGATCTCGCGTTTATGCTCAATTGCTGCATCAATAATGTAATGCCAGTCATAGGTTGTTATTGACTGTTCATTGACCATTGTGGACTGAAAATCAAGTTTATCGCTGATTATGGTACTCATTAATTTTTCTTCAAGATTTAAACCATTCCAATGGCGGCTCATCCATCAAGGCCGCCTGCTCCCGAAGGGTAAGTATATGATCTTGCCAGTAGTGTTGTGTATTAAAATATGGAAATGCCAGTGGAAAGGCAGGATCATTCCAGCGCCGGGCGATCCAGGCAGCATAGTGCATCATACGCAAGGTCCTGAGGGCTTCGACAAGATGTAATTCACGTGCGTCAAAGTCACGAAATTCTGTATAACCTTCAAGCAGGTCAGATAATCTGGCAGTCATATATTGTCGATCACCCGACAAAAACATCCACAGATCCTGTACTGCCGGTCCGGTACGGGCATCATCGAAATCCAGTATAAACGGGGCACCATCACGCCACAGGATATTGCCATGATGACAATCACCATGCAGACGGATCCGATTGGCATCTCCCGCTCGATCAAAACAATTGTGTATTCGTTTGTTTAAATCCTCGCACAATGTCCGGTAGGACTGCTCCAGTTCGATTGGAATAAAATTATTTTCCAGCAGATAATGATACGAATCGATGCCAAAACTTTGAATGTCCAATACCGGACGATATTCAAAAGATTTTGTTGCTCCGACATTATGAATACGGCCAATAAACCGCCCCAGCTGCAGGAGATGTTCAGGATTACTCAGCTCCGGTGACCGGCCGCCACGGCGTTGATACAGGGCAAAGCGAAAATGCTCATGATGATGCAAAGTATTACAGTTTGCGCCTTGCAAAGGTACAATTACCGGGATGTCGTAACTCGCCAGTTCCTGTGTAAACCGATGTTCCTCACAAATTGCTGCATCAGACCAGCGCAATGGCCGGTAAAATTTAACAACAATGGGTTCTTCCTCAGTGATTCCAATTTGATAGACACGATTCTCATAACTGTTCAAGGCAAAGATATGACCATCACAGCGATAACCTGCCCCTTCGATGGCATCGAGGATCTCTTCAGGGCCGAGATTTTTGTATGAATCAAGTTCATCGCCATTTGTCATAACCCGAATTGTATCAGGTCATTGTGTTACTCAATGGGTACTCTGGTGATAAACCGGTGGAACCACTTAAAACATCACAAACCATATGGTTATTTTCAAATGGATTCAATAAGATGTCATTTAATCAGACGGGTTCCTTGGTAAGGTTATGGCGATTGATTTATCAACGCTGATCACTGAAGCGAGTGCCGGTGATGTACAGGCACAATTGCAACTGGCGGATCTTTACGAGAATGGCATCGGTGTATCGCTCGATAATAGCAAGGCAGCCCATTGGTATCGTATGGCTGCAGAGCAGGGATCTGCAAAAGCCCAGACACATCTGGGTCAAATGTATATTAAAGGTATCGGGGTTGCAGAAGATTACACCGAAGCAATTCATTGGTTGACACTTGCTGCGGATCAGAACGAATCATCAGCACAGGCGAGTCTTGCCTGGTGTTACCAACAAGGTCTGGGTGTCTCAAAGGATTTAAATGAAGCTTTTCAATATTATCACAAGGCTGCAATACAGGGACACGCACCTTCACGTTATAACCTTGGTTATATGTACACCAATGGCTATGGTGTCGATCGCGATGATAAAGAAGCAATGAGATGGTTTACAAAAGCCGCTGAACAAGGTCATAGCAAGGCACAATTGAATTTGGGGCTGATGCATGCACAGGGTATAGGCACCGAGAAAAATCAGACCGTAGCTGCCAAATGGTATCTTGAAGCCGCCAAACAGGGTTACGCCAAGGCACAATACAATCTGGGATTGATGTATGTTGGCGGACACGGCGTCCCACAGGATGATCAGGAAGCATATATGTGGCTTAAAAAAGCCGCCGATCAGGGTTATGCCAGGGCTGAATTTGATCTTGGCCTGTTATATGTCAATGGGCTGGGAGTTGAACAGGATTATCAGCAAGCGATCCTCTGGTTCCAGAAAGCCGCAAAACAGAACTATGCAAAGGCCTATTATCAACTGGGTAAACTTCACGCTGAGGGGTTGGGCACTGAGAAAGATGAAACAGAAGCCGTTAAATATTATCAGATTGCCGCAGAATCAGGTTATGCCAAGGCGCAATATCGGCTGGGCCGTTTACATGATAAAGGTCAGGGCGTAGAGACTGATCATGTTACCGCTGCTGAATGGTATAAAAAGGCAGCCAGGCAAGGTTACACCAAGGCGCAATATGTATTGGGTGTGCATTATGCCAAGGGAAAAGGTGTAACGCAGAATTTCATAAAGGCATATGCATGGATATATATCGCCAGTAATGCTCTCGATCCTCAAATCAATCAAGTTTTGAATAAAGTATCCATGAGAATGAGTGATGCAGAAATTATCGAGGCTCAAACACTTGCGCAATCATGGCAGGAAGAATATGGCCTCAGCCAGTGCCTGTAATTGTACCTGTTAATGTGTAAAATCACCGTCATCAAGAGTAAAGTACTTTTACCTGAGAGGTGGCGAAGGTAAACCGGAATAAGGAAAAATACTTGACGTTTTCCTCCGGTCAATTCTTTTTACTTTTTACTTGTAACTGATTATCAGAGAGGTGCCAGAGTGGGCGAAGCGGAATCAGAAAATGATCCAGTGGATCATTTTCCCGCTGAGCGACATGACAAGGATGTCATGGCCGGATCACAATGCCAAGGATGGTTG
>JACQHV010000178.1 GCA_016198885.1 Gammaproteobacteria bacterium | reverse complement strand
GTATATACACTTAGTGAGTTGTACCAGTTGAAAGTACTAAATAGCCATCCGACAGTCATCCGCTATCTTCAACACCTGCAGAATGTTGAAAAGGCAGGAACAATGCCCCTGCCATATTGGAGGCCGCCTGGCTCAAACAACTGTGCCTGGATACCGGGGCCGATGATGTTGGATTTGTTGGTATCAACAGGTCTGAGATTGATGAGCAAAGGGAAGACATCCTCAAGGTTTTCCCCGGCACAAAGGCGTTAATCAGTTTCGTTTGCCGGATGAATCGTGAACCCATTCGCAGCCCCGCTCGCTCAATTGCGAATCTTGAATTTCATCATGTGGGTGATAAAACCAATGAAGTAGCCAGAAAAATTGTTTTTCAACTTGAATGTCATGGAATTAGGGCGATTAATCCGTCCGTGGGTTTCCCAATGGAGATGAATCAATTTCCTGGAAAGATCTGGACGATCTCACACAAACCCATCGCTGTTGCAGCCAGCCTGGGAATGATGGGTATCCACAGAAATGTGATCCATCCAAAGTTTGGAAATTTCATCTTGTTGGGGACCATTCTGATTGATCAGGAAATATCCGAGACCAGCAAGCCCCTTGATTATAACCCCTGTCTCGAATGCAAACTTTGTGTTGCTGCGTGTCCTGTTGGTGCAATTGGATCGGACGGGCACTTTAATTTCTCGGCATGTTATACCCATAATTATCGCGAGTTTATGGGTGGTTTTACGGATTGGGTTGAAAATATTGTTGAAAGCAGGGACGCCAGAGATTACCGCGAAAGAATTGAAGACACAGAAACAGTATCCCTGTGGCAGAGTTTGTCATATGGCGCAAATTATAAATCGGCCTACTGTATGGCGGTCTGTCCGGCCGGAGAAGATGTGATTGGACCGTATCTTGAAAATAAACCGAAATATATGAAGCAGGTGCTGAGCCCGTTGCAGGAAAGGGAAGAACCGCTTTACGTAATACCAGATTCTGATGCGGAGGCACATGCCAAACGCCGTTTCCCGCATAAAAAGATCAGGCGTGTCGGAAATGGTATACGCGTGGGGACAATTAAACAGTTTCTTGGCGGGTTGCCACTGGTTTTTCAACCGCAAAAATCTGCCGGTTTGAATGCTACATATCATTTTACATTTACCGGAAAGGAAGTGATGCAGGCGACTGTAATTATTCAAAATAAATCACTTCATGTTGAACTTGGACATTTCGGTAGTGCTGATTTAAAGGTAACAGCTGATAGTCAAAGCTGGCTTAAGTTTCTTGCCGGTGAAATGAATATTATATGGGCGTTGCTTTTCAGGAAGGTAAGGTTAAAGGGTTCACCAAGGTTGTTACTGGCCTTTGGAAGCTGTTGCCCATCATGAAATAGTTATCAAGAAGAAGGAGGTATATATGCCTAGACAAGCATTTTATTGGCAACTCTATATTGCAGCTTATACAGCGTTACTCGGATTACCGTTATTGTTCATCCCCAGATTAGTCATCCCCTTGATAGGTTTTGACGCTGCCATGGCGGATGAAGGGCCATTTGTTCACCTGACAGGTATGTTTTTACTCTGTCTCACGTTGATCACATTCAGGATCTGGCAAAAGAAAATTGAAGAGATGGTGCTTGGCACTGTCATTATCAGAACCTTTATTATCATCGTGTTATTTGTGGTAGGCATCATCGGCGGTTTTCCATTTTTATATTTTATGATGGGGGTAGTAGGTATTGGCGTAACAGGCACATTATGGTCTTTGCGTGAAGTCAGAT
Organism: Gammaproteobacteria bacterium; assembly: GCA_016198885.1. Lineage (GTDB taxonomy): Bacteria > Pseudomonadota > Gammaproteobacteria > Eutrophobiales > Eutrophobiaceae > JAENIZ01. Next base: position 3,662 of record JACQHV010000178.1, on the reverse strand, counting down.
TACTGGATTATCTATAACTGTTTTAAATCAGCGAGGTAATTGCAATGAATACCACTGTATTGATCATTTTGGCAGTTGTTTTTTGTCTTGCCCCGATAATAGTTTCGTATGTCGTTGAAGAATTGAGGCCAAAACCAGTTGCACCAGAAAAGCTGTCCTGGGCCCCTGAAATTCCAATTAAATATATTGAAGTCAAGGGTAATAAACTCCGTTACATTACAGCGGGTACAGGACAACCACTGGTACTGTTGCATACGCTCAGGACACAACTGGATATCTTCCAGAAAGTATTACCGGAGCTATCCAAACATTTTAAGATATATGCCTTCGATTATCCCGGGCATGGATGGTCGGATATACCCGGGATTCCATTAAAACCGGATGTTTTTATCGAAGCAGCCGCGGATTTTCTGGAGGCGCTTGATATCAAGGATGCGGTTGTTGCAGGCATTTCGATCGGCGGTACAATCCCTTTGGTGCTTGCATCAAGACATAACAAAAGAATCAAAAAAGTCATTTCAATAAATCCATATGATTATGGTTCCGGTGGTGGCCTCCAGAGAAGTTCAGGTATTGCCAATTTGATTTTCAGCCTGTCGAAGATACCGATCATGGGAGAAACCGTGATGCGGATGCGAAACCTGATGATCGAGAAAAAAATTTTTGAAGGTGGGGTCTTCACACCGGATGCATTACCAAAGGCATTACTTGAAGAACTTTATAAAACAGGTTGTCGTCCCGGACATTACAAGGCCTTTTTGTCATTGATCAGAAATGCCGCTGCATGGGACAAGGCGAGACAGGAGTACAGGAATATCAATATTCCCGTACTTTTAATTTATGGTGAAAAAGATTGGTCAAACGAGGCAGAACGTAAAGCAAATCAGCGCGGTATTCCGGGTGTTAAAACAGAAATCGTCAGCAACGCCAGTCATTTCATGTCATTGGATGCGCCAAACCAGGTTTCGCGGCTCATTCTGGAATTCGCATCCTCCTGATACTGATATGATCAACATTAATCTAATGGAGGTTTATATATAATGAGTATATTTAAACTCAGGTATGGTCCCTGGGCGCTGATTACCGGCGCTTCTTCAGGCATCGGTACGGAGTTTGCGCATCAGCTTGCAGAAAAAGGCCTGAATTTAATTCTAGTTGCCAGAAGAGAAGACAGATTAAATATTCTTGCCCGGGGACTCATCAACAAGCATTCGATAGAAGCGAAGGTTGTCGCCATCGATCTTTCAAAAGATGACTTTTTGTCCCGGATCAAAAACTCAATTACAAATCTTGAGATCGGATTATTGATTAATAACGCAGGTTTAATAAATACGGGACCATTCATCGACAACGATCTTAATGTTGAATTGAAGCTTTTACATGTCAATTGTCGTGCGACGCTGATGCTGGCACATGAACTCGGAAAACAAATGCGGGATCGCAAAAGAGGCGGAATAATTTTCCTTGCCTCCACAGTAGCATTTGCGTCCGTACCCCGCTGGGCGAATTACTGTGCCTCCGAGTCTTATGACTTGATGCTGGCTGAAGGTCTTGCCGTTGAATTAAAAGATCATGGTGTGGATGTATTGGCATTATGTCCGGGGTTTACAAGAACAGAAATTCAAACGCTTGCGAGGATCAATGATTTTCTGGCCATGGATACAGGACCTGTCGTGCGTCTCGCCCTGGACAAGCTAGGTAAATCCAATGTTGTCGTTCCCGGTCTCTTTAACAAATTTGCCAGTTTTTCAACCCGTTTACAGCCCAGATCTTTCAATACATTCATTTTTGAACAGGTGGTCAGGCCAACACAACAACAAAATCAATAATTGACTCAGATACAAATTTGATTCGATGAGTATTATCAATCATGGCACTCAAATAATTAATCTATAATTAAAGAAATTGGCTGTAATCCTCTTCCAATAAATATGTTTACCACGTTAGTTGACGTTGCATTATTAAATGAATATCTTGAATCAAAGGATTGGGTCATTGTTGATTGCCGCTATGATCTTATGGACAAGAAGGCTGGTCGAAATCAATATCTGATTGCCCATATCCCGGGTGCTGTTTACGCAGATTTGCTCACCGATCTCAGTGGTCCACCGGTACCGGATTGTGGGCGCCATCCATTACCTACACCCCAAGCCATGCATTCATTGTTTCATCGTTTAGGTATTTCCCAAGGTGCCCAGGTGGTGGCCTATGACAACGCTAGTGGCTCCTTTGCCGCCAGGTTATGGTGGATGTTGCGATATATGGGGCATGACGCGATTGCCGTACTGGATGGCGGTTGGCCAGAGTGGCAAAAGGATGGATTGCCAACGGCCCCTGGTGAGGAAATAAATGAGCCGGGCAATTTCCAGGGGCAAGCCAGAAGAAATTGGCTGGTTACCGTCGATAAGTTGACCGCTGTTGAATTACTGATAGATTCACGTGATCCAGTCCGTTACCGGGGCGAGGCCGAGCCATTGGACAGGGTGGCAGGCCACATTCCCGGGGCTATCAATCATTTCTGGAAGGATAATCTAGATAGTAATGGATTGTTCAAAGGCCCTGATATACTGCGCAGGGAATTCCTTGAGGTTCTGGGCGATACGTCAGCCGCAAATGCAGTATTTTATTGTGGCTCAGGGGTTACCGCCTGCCATAACCTTTTAGCCGCAGCCCATGCGGGCCTGCCTGCACCACGCCTTTATGCCGGTTCGTGGAGTGAGTGGTGTTCAGACCCCAAGCGTCCTGTCGCAACAGGTGAGAAATAAAGGCAAACTCCTGAGTCACCGAGGATAAATCCAATACAGATACACATAAAAACGTGTTATCTTATAAAGAGTTATCATTCAAACTAATAATGCGAAGATGATTTATCGGAATATATATTTTCTCTGTTTGCTAGGGTGTTTCATATCATGGCCGCTGCTAGCCCAGGAAGAGGTCACAAACAAAGCACCTGATCCGGCTTTAGAGGCAGTCCAGGCATTAGGACTCGAAGGCACACCTGAACCGGCAGAGGAAGCTGGTACAGCAACAGACCAGCCAATATCCGAAGGTATAATTGAATCTTCACCTCCTTCAGTAACTGAAGAAATCACCGCAGAATCAACTCCCACTTCAGATATTGATGCAATCACAGCGGAATCCCCTGTCCTCAAGGACGTAGTGCTGGTGCTGGATAACTCCGGCAGCATGAAAAAGAACGACCCGCAGTTTATTGCCAAGCAGGCGGTGGTTGAATTCGTCGCCGGACTGGATGATGCAACACGTATAGCAGTCATTATTTTTGATCAAACTGTGCGTTTGGCTGTTCCTTTGACTGATATGAGCGATACAACGCGGGAAACAATCCTGCAAAGTCTTGATCAGATTAATTACAAAGGGCTGTTTACTGACAGCCCCGCAGGGATTGAACGGGCCATCTATGAACTGAAGACCAATGGCAGGGAAGAGGCACAAAAAATTATCATTTTCATGACTGATGGTATCGTTGATACAGGTAATACAGATCAGGATTTGGAAAAGGCCAAATGGCTGAAGGATGAACTGGCTGCGGATGCAGCAGAATCTGCCATCAAGATTTTCGGCATTGCCTATACGGAAAATGCTGATTTTCATTTGATCCAGGCCATATCACAAACAACAGGGGGAGAATACTATCGGGC
>JACQHV010000024.1 GCA_016198885.1 Gammaproteobacteria bacterium | reverse complement strand
CAACTCTACCTCCCCCATCCATGGGGTCGTGCTCCCGGCGCAACTCTATCTCCTCCGTCCGTGGAGTCGTTTCTTCGGTCGAAATGACAGAAGTGTTTTTGTCATTCCGACCCATGTCCCGAGCGAACGCGAGGAAGCAGGTGAGGAATCTTCACTTATTATCAACAACAAGGTTTCTCGTTATACTCGAAATGACGACTAAGTTAGAAATCTCTTTTTTCCCCATTTAATTCAATGTCGCTACCCTCGCACGCTGACTTTCTCATTATCGGTGGTGGCATTATCGGCATTGCGTTATCGCTGGAATTAAAAAAACGTCATCCGGATTGCAGTGTCATCCTGCTGGAAAAGGAAAGTTATCCCGGCCAACATGCAAGTGGACGCAACAGTGGCGTATTGCATGCCGGGTTTTATTACACGGCGGATTCCCTCAAGGCAAAATTGACCAGGAATGGGAACCGTGAATTAACCGAATTTTGTCTGGAAAGGAAAATTCCTGTTAATCAGTGCGGGAAACTGGTGGTTGCAAAAAATGAGCATGAACTCGATGTCCTGCATGAATTGTTTCGCAGAGGGGAACACAATAATGTCGATGTCAGATTGGTCTCTGCGGCCGAGGCCAGGGAAATCGAACCCAGGGTAAAAACCTGTGATCAGGCGCTGTTCTCCCCATCAACTTCAACGGTCAATCCAAATGACGTCATACAGACATTATCAACTGATGCACAGCTTGCCGGTATTCGATTTCTGACAGGTACAGAATACCGGAGTCATAATAATAACAAGATAAGGACCAGCAGAGGTGACATCAGTTACGGCTATATTATCAATGCAGCGGGTTTATATGCCGATCAAATTGCGCATCAGTTTGGATTTGCACAGCAATATACTATTTTGCCGTTTAAGGGCATGTATCTTTATTCAACAGATCTACAAGATTCTATCAGATGTAATATTTATCCTGCGCCATCAAAAGATAACCCTTTTCTTGGAGTTCATTTGACAGTGTCTGTTGAAGGTCATGTAAAGATTGGGCCAACTGCCATGCCTGCATTCTGGAGGGAAAACTATAAAGGTATGGATAATTTCAAATTGAATGAATTGTTTCAGATCATACTGACAGAAACAAAATTATTTTTATCAAACAAGTTTGACTTCCGGAAACTTGCCGTTGAAGAGATTAGAAAGATCAGTAAACGGAAGCTGCTTGCCGGCGCCACGGCACTGGTGAATGGCATCGGTGAAAATTCATTATATAAGTGGGACAAGGCGGGGATCAGGGCACAACTGGTTAATACCGGGACAGGACAATTGCAAATGGATTTCTGTTTTGAAGGAGATGATAGATCGTTTCACGTATTGAACGCCGTATCGCCGGCCTTTACCTGCGCGCTGCCATTCTGCCGGATGATGGTTGATGAAATTGAACGGAAGATTAACTAAATAAGTGTTACGAAATATCGATTAAGATACATTAGTTATTCTGGCAAAAGCGACACATAGGATGTGGTAAATGTTGTATTAGGACATGGAATCACGTCATACTGGCGTATGCCAGTATCCAGTCAGACTAATTCTTCATATAAATCTCGCCATTCCGGATTTATCGTCTCAATAGTTTTTAACTTCCAATGTCTTTTCCAGAATTTGATGGCCTTTTCTCGTTGCAGGGCAGATTCCATCGTTTCATGCAGCTCATACCAAACTAACTTGTCGACACCATATTTCTGTGTGAAACCCCGGACTACTTTGGTTTTATGTTCCCAGACACGCTTGGGCAAATTTGAGGTGACGCCCACATATAATGTCCCATTACGTTGGTTGGTCAGAATATACACACAGGGTTGAAGGACCATTTCTTATTTCTACTGGATACTGGCGTACGCCAGTATGACGGGTCTCCTTGTGAGCAATGATGCTAGAGTTTTTTCAGAATTTTCCTGGTTTTGTTACACCAGACCAAAAAAGGGCTGTACATCAACCAGCGTATCAGGTTCTACATTGCCACTTTCCATGGGCAATATGATAAAGCAGTTGGCCTGCGCCATGGATCGCAGGATACCGGATCCTTGCAGACCGGTCTTGTGCACAATCAGTTGTCCTGATGGATCACGTTCCAGGATGCCGCGCTGGTATTCAACACGGCCCTGGCGCTTCTTCAGCCCTGATTTGCAAAGTACCTTGATAATGACGGGTTCAGTCAGATTTTCACCCATAAGATAGCGCAGGGCGGGTTGCACAAACTGATAAAATGTCACCATGACGGATACCGGATTGCCGGGTAACCCGAAGAAGCAAGTGTCCTTTATCTTGCCATAGGCAAGCGGCCGGCCGGGTTTCATGGCCACCTTCCAGAAATTGACGGTGCCAACGTTTTCCAGAATTTCCTTGACATAATCGGCCTCACCGACAGAAACACCGCCCGTGGTGATCAAGACATCCGCCAACATTGACGCTTTTTCAAATCCTGATTGCAGATCAGTACGCACATCCCGGATGACACCCATATCTATGATGTCCACACCGAGTCTGGAGAGCATGCCATGGAGGGTATAACGGTTGCTGTCAAAGATTTGACCGTCTTCAAGTACATCACCGATGGAACGCAGTTCATCACCCGTGGAAAAAAAGGCCACGCGGAGTTTGCGAGTAACATTGACTTCCCCAATGCCCAATGAAGCAATCAAACCGATATCCGCCGGGACTAACCGCTTCCCTTTTTCAAGAATGGTATCACCTGCGGCAATGTCTTCGCCTGCAGGGCGTACATTGGCTCCGGCTTTTGTATCAGTTCCAATTTTTATTCCATTACCGGATCGTTCGGCATGTTCCTGTATCACAACAGTATCCGTACCATCCGGCATGATGGCACCCGTCATGATACGCACACATTCGCCAGGCGACAGTTTTTCTTTGTAAGGCCTGCCCGCAAAAGCCGTGCCGGCAATCCGTAAATCACGGAAACCTTCTGCGGGAAGATCAGAGCTGAATACTGCATAACCATCCATTGCAGAATTGGTTCCCGAGGGCACGTTGATGTTCGATATGATATTTCCGGCAAGCACGCGTCCCAGGGCATTGCGGACATTTACCGTCTCAGAAGATTCAATCGGCCTGATGTCCCCCAGTATCTTTTTCAATGCGATATCCACCGGGAGGGATTCCGGATCATAATCATCCATGCAACTTCTTTGCTTGATACCAGCTTCAGGCGTCATTCATCAGGCCCCGGTATTTTTACTGGCAGTCGTACGTGCACTGTCAATGAACCGATCAATAATAAAAACCGCGATCTGTTCCGGATTATTCAGATCAAACACGGGCAATTTTGTGCTGACGGGTAATTCACCATCGGTTGCCACGGCTATAACACTGTTATCATGCGGATAGAACGGCGGCTTGTTTAATGCGGGTCTGATCAGTTCAATTTTTGGGATGGCCTCGGGTTTGAATCCTTCAACCAGGATAATATCCAGGTTTTTATGATCCAGATGATCTATCAGATCATTAAGGAAATACTTTTCCCCGTCATCCAGTTCCACCATCAGGGCCCAGCGTTTTTCGGAACCAATCAATACCTGTCTGGCGCCTGCCTTGCGGAGTCTGTAGCTGTCTTTTCCTTCCTGATCGATTTCAAAAGTGTGATGCGCATGTTTGATCACACCGGCATGGATATTGCGCCCGGAAAAAAACTGCAATAATTTGACGAGCAGGGTTGTCTTGCCTGTGCCGCTCCAGGCAGCAAACCCGACTACAGGTATTTGCGTCGTATATGTCATCAGATACTGGCTTTCAATCTTGATTCTACAACAGACAGATCATCCTGCGTATTAATATTGATAAAAGTATCCGGGCAATCGGAAAAATCAGTGATCGCAAGTTTGTGCAATTCAAACCATTTATCAATCTTGCGTTCATCTTTTCCGAGAAATTCCAGAATGGAATCGAGGAGTGTGGTCTTCATGAGGGTAAAGACCGGCTGCAAACGCTCGCCATTATGGGCAACACTGATTTCTGCTTCTTCATGCAATAATTGCAGATAAAGTCGTTGCACCAGATCCTTCGGTATAAATGGAGAATCACAGGGTGCGGTAACCATATAAGGAGAGGTAACGGAACGCAGACTGCTTGCCATTCCTGCCAACGGGCCACAGAAACCTTCGAACTCATCTGCAATAATGGGGCAGCCATAATGGGCATAGATTTCCTGATTACGATTGGCATTGATAATGACGTGACCAACCTGGGGAGAGATGGCATCCAGGACGTATTGCACCATTGGGCTGCCGGCCAGTTCGATTAATCCTTTATCCTGTCCTCCCATGCGCCGGGCCTGCCCGCCGGCGAGAATAACGCCGGTGAAAATATGTTTCGTAACAGCTATATTTTCCATAGTAATTTCAATATTGAATTATGAGACCAATCTAATCAAGTTATAACAGCCTTGTATCATCCGTTTGCAATGGCTGTAATAATGAATTTCAGGAGAATTTAAATGAATGATGATACATTTAACATGGAATTGCGAAAGTTTCTGAAAAAAGTGGGTATAACATCGCAACGTGAGATTGAAAAGGCGGTTAATAAAGCCATAGACTCCGGCGCCTTGAAGGGTAGTGAAAAGTTGCAGGCGAAAATGAATCTGGAAATCGGGGCAATCGGCCTTAACACCACCATCAAAGGAAAAATTGCGTTGGAGTAATCTACCCTTTGTCAGGATATTACATTGGCAACCGAGAATTTTGGCGGCAGCTCGGTGTCAAATTCAATATTCTCCGATCCATTATAAATCAGAAAATGTTTACCCTGGGCGCGTGAGAACATTGTTACGCCCACATCCTGCGCAAGCTTGAGTCCCATCTGCGTGATGCCGGAACGCGATAGCAAAGCGGGAATACCCATCTGCGCCACTTTGATGACCATTTCCGATGTCAGGCGGCCGGTGGTATAGAATAATTTGTCATTGCCATTAATACCTTCAAGCCACATCAACCCTGCAATGGCATCCACAGCATTATGACGCCCGACATCTTCCATGAAAGTGATTATCCCGGTGCCATGACACAAAGCGCAACCATGAACGGCGCCTGCGGTTTTATACACATCGTTATAAGCATTCAGATTTTTTAGAAGTGTGTAAATATCAGACTGTTTCAACTTGAGTGGAGTGAGTCTGATGTCCGCAAGTTGTTCCATGATATCGCCGAAGATCGTGCCCTGGCCGCAGCCGGTTGTAACAGTGCGACTGCCCAACTTGTCTTCCCATTGACTCTCGCCGGTGACTGTTGTTACAACGGACGCGCTGACATCCCAGTCCACTTGAATTGATTTGATGTCCCTGATATCAGTCATTAATCCCTGGTTTTTCAGATACCCCAGCGTCAGGAGTTCCGGCTGGGTGCCAAGCGTCATTAATGTGACGATTTCATATCGATCGACATAGATTGTCAGTGGCCGCTCATCAGCGATGTGCATTTCCCGGGTGTTTTGATATTCATCAACTGCGTGTACCGCCTGGGTTGGATTGACCCCGGCATGGGTCATTTCCGGACGATAATGGGAGGACATGATTAGCCCCCAGTGACATTCATGTAGCGCAGAATGACGGGTTTGGCTTGCAGATTGAAATCATGACCCTTGGGTTTGATCATCATGGAATTTCTGATTGCCTGTTTGAGCTTTTCCATATTGCCTGGATGAGCGCGGACGACGTGCCTGAGATCTACGGAGTGTTCCTGTCCCAGACACAGCAGCAGGCGTCCCTCGCAGGTCAGACGCACACGGTTGCAACTTTCACAGAAATTATGGCTGTGCGGTGAGATAAATCCCACACGCGTGCCTGTTTCCTGGATTCGATAATATCTTGCGGGACCACCGGTGGATTCAGTCGTGGGTATGAGTGTAAAAGTTTTTTCCAGCTCAGTCCGGATTTGATCACTGGAATAATAAGCTTCAGCACGATCATGATCGCCGATGACACCCAGAGGCATTTCTTCAATAAAACTGATATCCATGCCTTTTCCGGAGGCAAATCGCACGAGATCGGCGACTTCATCATGATTGCGGTTTTTCAGAACAACTGCATTGATCTTGATAAGTTCGAAACCGGCATCAATGGCAGCATCTATGCCAGCGAGCACCTTGTTCAGATCGCCCACACGGGTGATGCGGCGGAATTTATCCGGGTCAAGTGAATCAAGACTGATATTGATGCGCCTTACACCGGCGTCTTTCAGATCCCGGGCCATGCGGGGGAGTTGCGAACCGTTTGTGGTAGTTACCAGTTCTATTAGTCCGGACAATTGACCGATGTCACGGAAGAGTTTGATGACGTTGCGCCGGACTAAAGGTTCGCCACCGGTAATCCTGATCTTGGTTACACCCAATTCAGTGAACGCCTGGGCGATGATGGCAAGTTCTTCCAGGGTCAGAAGTTGGGCGCGCGGGACAAACACCATGTCTTCAGCCATGCAATACACACAACGGAAATCGCAACGATCGGTGACAGAGATCCGTACATAGGTAACGTGCCGGCCAAAACGATCGATAAGCATACTCTGTGTATATGGCATTTTGTCGGGTACGGCCAGCAAGCCAGGTCTAGTTTCGGGAACAGGATTCATCAGCCGTTAGCTTCATGTGTGATAGATTGTCTGGAAAATTCAATTATATTGTAACACAAAACACACCCGCTGGGATTCATAACTACATGACTTGTCAATAGTTCTGTCATGCCTCCATCGTCCGGGAGATCGCAGATGATAAACCTTACGGTTCCATGCCGCGATGAGTATAGTTAGAAGGAGCAACGGCACAGTGTTATATGAGTATGTCGTATAGCAACCAGGCGATGATGATGAGCGGCACCAAGATCGGAATTTGAATGGCCTGAATCAGGACACCGTTACCGATACCCAACCGATGACCTTCTTTTGTATTAATCCATAAATCGATCAATACCGCACCCGTAAAAAGATAAGTCAGGCTGCCGATGACCAGGGTAAACGTCTGGCTCTTAAGGACAAGGAACAGTATCATTCCTATAAGAAGAACTGCCATATATTCAAGCAGGACGATAGACAATGCCCTGCGGAAAAGGACGGGTACGTTTACCATTAACCGCGTGGCGACCCGGAGGGCCAGACTGTGGAAAAAGGCGACAACTGTGCCGATAACAATAGCAATTAATATATCCAGGGGTGTCATAGTGATTTCTCTTTTATATTAAACGCCAATTTACAGGGATGCCCTCAGAATTCCGGATACACATTATCATGGGTGTGCCTTAGTGTTAAAGTCATCGTGAGGTGATGGATATGGTATGGCATAATCTGAGAAGAGGTGTGGATTAAAGAATAACCGGGAAGAAGATTCGGTGGGACTGGAACGAACCATTTTTACACCTATTTGGATGGCATAAATGTTAGAGCTGTTAGAGAAGGAAAGAATTATCGCAAAGCCGGGATTTAGCCGCTGGCTGGTACCACCGGCGGCACTGGCTATCCACCTCAGTATAGGCATGGCTTACGGCTTCAGTGTTTTCTGGCTGCCGTTGAACCACGCCATCGGTATTACCGAACCTGTGTCGTGTCCTCAGGATCTCAACTGGTTTGCACAAATCATTGCCGCCAATTGCGATTGGAAGATCAGCACGTTGAACTGGATGTACACATTGTTTTTTGTGTACCTCGGCAGTTCAGCAGCAGTGTTTGGCCACTGGCTGGAACGTGAGGGACCGCGCAAAGCCGGACTCGTGGCGGCCTGCTGCTGGGGAGGTGGATTCCTGATTTCCGCACTCGGAGTCTATATCCACGAGATCCGGTTGCTATGGTTGGGCT
>JACQHV010000180.1 GCA_016198885.1 Gammaproteobacteria bacterium | reverse complement strand
TTTTTTATGTACAGGATGTACGGTATGCCGCGGATACATGGATGCACAGGAGCGGCGCATAGGGATGTACGGCGCTCTCACGTTGGAGCGGCGCATAGGGATGTACGGCGCTCTCACGTTGTCTTGTTATCTTGTATCATACGAACATCACACTTTAATTTTGGTTGACATCTCATATGATCAAGGTTGGCGTCGTTGGTGCGACAGGATATACAGGATTGGAATTATTGCGTTTGCTGGTCAATCACCCGCAGGCAGAGGTACTTGTTGTCACATCACGCACCGAGAAAGGCAAACCAGTTGCAGATATTTTCCCCAGTCTGCGAGGTGATATAAAACTTTGTTTCAGTGATCCACAGACATCATTACTGGAAGATTGTGATGTCGTTTTTTTCGCAACACCAAATGCAACTGCAATGCATCAAGTGCCTGCACTATTGAAAGGAGGGCTTAAAATAATTGATCTGTCCGCTGATTTCCGGTTGCATGATGCGCAGCTCTGGTCCAGGTGGTATGGCCAGACTCATGCAGCAGCAGAGTTGTTGGATCAGGCAGTCTATGGATTGCCTGAATTAAACAGGAAGAAAATCGCCAAGGCTCGTCTCGTTGCCAATCCTGGTTGTTATCCGACTGCTGTAATACTTGCACTGATCCCGATACTTGAGGCCGGTGTCATCGATCCACAGTCAATCATTGCAGACGCGAAATCAGGTATCAGTGGTGCCGGTCGCAAGGCCGAGTTGCAAAATAATTTTTGTGAGACCAGTGAAACCTTCAAAGCCTATGCTGTGGCCGGTCACCGGCATTTATCTGAAATGTGCCAGACGTTAAACACATTGGGCAAGCAAACTGTATCATTAACTTTCGTACCACACCTGGTGCCGATGGTGCGTGGTATACATGCTACTGTTTATGCACGCCTGTTAAAGAAAAAGATTGATATACAATCTCTCTATGAAGAGCGGTATAAAGATGAACCTTTTATTGATGTTATGCCTGCCGGCTCGCATCCTGATACACGGTCAGTGCGCGGTTCAAACTTTTGCAGATTGGCCGCACATATCCCGGATCAGGGCGATATACTGGTGATATTATCTGTCATTGATAATCTGACCAAAGGTGCGGCTGGCCAGGCGGTTCAGAATATGAATATCATGTTTGGACTGGATGAAATGGCAGGACTGACATTCCCGCCTTTATCACCATAATTATTTGTCTCAGTCTGGTGACAAACCTTACATTGAACTATGTTTAAGACACTTTATTTATCTACATCATTATTAATTAGCAACGGCCTGATTTTAAATAATCATTATTTCTTGACTAGAGGTTAATATGATTATCAATGACGCAGGAATACTTTTTGCAATCGATTTATGGAACGCCTGGTAATAAGACATCACCGGCCTGTCCAGTTGTTGATGGCAGTCATTATCATCTGTCTATTGTTATCAACAACAATATGGTTATTTTTAGATGAAAGTCATTGGAGTTATATCAAGGCACGTTATTTAGCCGGCCAGAAGAGTAAAGAGCTGTGGGAAATCAATCGGAGTCTTGACGACGAAAACAAGGAGTTACATGAACGCGTAATCATGCTGGAAAGAACAGCACAGGTCGACAGCCAGACAGCGGCCGAGTTACATGAGGAAATGAAAAAACTTCAGGATGAGATTTACAGACTGAAGGGGGAACTGGAATTTTATCAGGGTATTATGGCATCAACCCGTGCATCCAAGGGCCTGAATATTCAGGGTATGCAAATCGAGCCGCTGCCACAGTACCATAATTACCGATTTAAACTTATACTTACTAACGTAACAAACAGTGATAAGGTGGCAGAAGGAGTAATCGATATCGCTCTGGAAGGATCGCAGGATGGAGCTGCCAGGTTATTGGATTTCAAGGATGTGGCCCTCAGTGAGACACTGGATTTATCGTTTAAATTCAAGAACTTTAAACGGTTAGAGGGCAATATGATACTACCTGAGGGATTCACGCCACACCGGATTATTGTCCGGTTGCACCCGAAGGACAGTAATTTGTCTAAGATTGAAAGAATATTTGACTGGCCTGAAATTATCAGTCAGGTTTGGAGGCATGAATATTATGTGGGGTAAAGGTCGAAAACAGAAGACAACACGAATTGATACCTTGATAGGTCAGCATACAGAAGTTACAGGTGATATAAAATTCACCGGCGGTCTGCATATTGATGGAACAATCAAGGGTAATGTCATTGCTGAAAATGATGGCCGTTCAATGTTGTCGCTGAGTGAACAGGGAACAATTGAAGGTGAGATTAATGTCCCTTATGTGATACTCAATGGTGTTGTAATAGGTGATGTTCATGGCGGCGCGCATGTAGAGTTGTCATCAAAGGCCAGAATAACAGGAAATGTTTACTATAATTTGATTGAGATGGCGATAGGGGCTGAGGTAAACGGCAAACTTGTTCATTTTCCTGCCGGAGATGAAATACCATTAGCACTGGGACACGGTGATCCTCTGGAAGTATCGGATTAATTATTCAATCGTATACGTCAGTTAATATGAATACAGTACAGGAAGAAATTGCAAGCCCGCTGATTTTTACACAGGCAGCGGCGAGCAAGGTTAAGAAACTCATTGATGAAGAAGGCAATGATGCCCTGATGTTGCGCGTATTTATCAGCGGCGGAGGATGTTCCGGTTTTCAATACGGATTTACCTTTGATGAACATATATCCGAAGGTGATACCGTTGTTGAGAATGAGGGGGTCAAACTGTTGATTGACCCAATGAGTTATCAATATCTTGCCGGTGCTGAAATTGACTATACGGAAGGTCTGGAGGGTGCACAATTTGTAATCCGGAACCCTAATGCCACATCCACCTGTGGTTGTGGTTCGTCCTTTTCAGCCTAGTTTTTTCAATACACAGTACAATAGCAGGGTAAGTCCCTCATGGCAGATCCCTATTACATCGAAAATTGCCCTGGCCGGGGACGAGGCGTATTTGCTAATAAGACCTATTCACCCGGCGACTATATTCTCTCCTTTACTGGTAAACAAACACCTATTCATGAGATTACGGATTTCACACATTTTTTACAAATTGCCCCAGATATTTTTTTAAGTCCTTCAGGTAAGGCGGATGATTATGTAAATCACAGTTGTGATCCCAACTGTGCTGTTTACTTTGAGAGTGACGGACCTGTTTTGCGCGCGATTACCACAATAGCACCCGATCAGGAGTTCTCTTTTGATTACGGAACAATAATGTTCAGTGAACCGACCATGTTTCAGTGCGAATGTGGTAGTCCGAATTGCCGTGGTTTAATCGGAAATTTTTATTCACTTCCGGAAGAACTACGAAAAAAGTATCAGACAGAAAATATGGTACCTCTCTTGAGTCGTTACTCCCTGGAAGAAATACAGGCAGCACAGAATGAGGAGGGCTGCTGAACAAACTTATCAGAAGACTTTCAAGGTTGTCTTGCGGCTTAAGAGAGATCTTCAGGCATTTACACTATAGATTGCACCGAGTATACACGGGGACTTCGCACCGGTAACAGAAGGCAGATTCCCTGGCAGGCCTTCTAATCGACATTTGGCAAGCCATGCAAAAGTCATGGCTTCAATTGCATCAGGGTCAATATCAAATTCTTCAGTGGTTTTGACATCATGATTTTTAAGCTGATTAACCAAGAATTTCATGAGTTCCAGATTATGTACGCCACCACCACATGCAATAATCTCCCTGGCTGTTTCAGCATGCCGTTTAATTGCAGAGGTAATATTATTGACTGTCACTTGTATCAAAGTAGCTTGAATGTCCTGTGGTGATAAGGATTGTTTCGCGCATTTCAGTTTACGTTCGAGCCATCCAAGATTGAAATAATCACGGCCAGTGCTCTTGGGTGGGGGCATTTTAAAATATTCATCATCGAGCAGACTATTCAATAGTTCATCATCGCACTTTCCAGATGCCGCCCACTGACCATCTTCATCCATATCACGACCGGTATGCTGTTTTATCCATGCATCTAGTAATACATTACCCGGACCGGTGTCAAAACCAAGGACAGGCAGATTTTTTTTCACTGCTGGAAGCACAGTAATATTGGCCATGCCACCGATATTCAGGATAACCCTGTCAACAGTTTGATGACGGAACAGATAGGTATGAAACAGCGGCGCCAATGGCGCTCCCTGTCCGCCTGCAGCCATATCCATGCGCCTGAAATCAGTCACCGTCTTTATGCCGGTCATATACGCGATAATATTCGGATCAGCAATTTGCAGACTGTAAGGTTCCAGATTTTCTGGTCTGTGCAAAATGGTCTGACCATGACTGCCAATCGCGTTGATTTCATTGCGATTAATTCTGCATTTTTTTATCAGTGATAAAGCTGTTTCTCCAAATAATCTGCCCAGCTGGACATCAAGCCGTGAAATTTGATCAATAGTGGATTCACTGGTTAACTCTTTCAGGGTTTTACGGATATCATGAGGGAAAGAGTGTTGTTGATATTCGATTAACTTGAACTTGTTATCAGAAAAATGGACCAGTGCACCGTCAACGGCATCCATACTGGTCCCGGACATCAGGCCTATATAATACACCGTGGTAACTATAAACTAGTTCTGGTGAGGGGCGTTGATTGCATCAGAATCATTATTGAGTGAAATTATTGATCGATTGTGAACAGAAGCAGCAGTAAAAGTTTTCCTGCCTGTGAATACTTCCAGTTGTGTCAATAACGGATATGTTTGCGTCTTGAAATCAGTCATTATTTCATCCGGGATAGGCATGGCCTTGGGTAACTCTACGGTCAGTGGATTATGATGAACATTATTGATGCGAAATTCATAGTGCAGGTGTGGGCCTGTGGCGAGGCCAGACATTCCCACATAACCAATAGTTTGTCCCTGTTTAATCTGTTTACCACTCGTAATACCATGCGCAAATTTTGACATGTGGGCATACAAGGTGGTGTATTTTCCTCCATGTCTGAGAATAACAACGTTTCCATAGCCGCCATCTCTGCCAGCATATGCCACCATTCCATCGCCAGTGGCAAAAATTGGTGTACCCGTAGGCGCTGCATAGTCAACACCCCTGTGTGCGCGCATCTTGTTTAATACAGGGTGTTTACGGTTCAAACTGAATTGTGAACTGATACGAGTAAAGTTCAACGGTGTTCGCAGAAAAGCCTTACGCATGCTATAACCATCATGGGAATAATAATCAGTATGACCATCAGCATGCATATAACGGACTGCGCGGCTGGATTTATCCTGGTTGATAAATTCTGCCGCCAGGATCGGACCATCTGTTACCTTGATACCATCCTTGTATTTTTCTTCATAGATTACGTAAAAGCGGTCTCCATCCCGAATATCCAGTGCGAAATCAATATCCCAGCCATATAAACCAATGAGTTGCATGGTTATGTTATCTGAAAGTCCTGCACGTTGTGCTGCGAGAAATAATGAATCATGGATAACACCACTTGTTTCACTTATACGTGTTTCAAGTTCAGTAATGATAGTTTGTGCTGTAAATTCGTTATTTTGACGGGTCGCTTTAAATGTTTCAGTCAGACTGACCTCATATTCCAGGGCTGAAAGTTGACCATTTTCAATTTGAAATCTCAAATCATGGTCCGGGTATAAACGTTTAAGTGTTGCTGCTTTATTTCCCAGTGAAATAATTTTATGCAGATCTTGTGAATTTAAATTCAGACGATCAAAGATCAGGGCAAGATTATCACCTTTATGAATTGGTATGGTTTGCCAGGATAAATCATGAATTTCTTCATCGATTATTTCAGTTTGTGAGAATTCGTAGTCTTCTTCTGGTAGTAATGGCATTTTATTTGATTCGTTCTTTATTGTTACCATCGAGTCAAGATGTTTAAAGAGTGCTGAATACGTGACTCGCGTCGCTATCGGCCCCGGCATTTCCTGTGATCTCATTCCCAATATTAAGCCTGTAGCGCAGCAAAGGATGATAACCAGCAAACGATTAAGATTGTTGTTGCGAAAGAAGGGATTATCAGAAACCTGATAGATTTCCGGTTTATAGTCTTTCTTGATATAGACTCTGTAACTCACAGTGATCTCTCAAAAATTTACATTAACATATCCTGCGAAGATGCAATCGTCAAATATTCTCTTCACTGCGGCCAGCATTTATCCTGTGCTAAGCTAGCCTTGTTTTGACTGAAATTGATATAAGGCATAAAGAACCCACATGACATCTAGAGCTGAAGCACTGACCATCATTAGTCGTGGAACTGAAGAAATTCTGCTTAAATCGGAGCTCAGGCAGAGATTAAAGGATAAATCGTCACTGCGGGTTAAAGCAGGATTTGACCCAACCGCGCCTGACCTTCATCTTGGCCATACCGTCCTGATTAATAAATTGCGTCAATTCCAGGATCTCGGGCATGAGGTCATATTTCTGATCGGCGATTTCACAGGCATGATCGGTGATCCTTCCGGAAAAAGCACCACCCGGCCACCATTGACAAGAGATGAAGTACAGGCAAATGCCCGGACCTATAAGGAACAGATCTTTAAGATTCTGGACCCGGACAAAACCCGGATAGAATTTAATTCCCGCTGGATGGACAAAATGGATGCCTCGGATCTGGTTAAACTTGCGGCAAAGCATACTATTGCCAGAATGCTCGAACGGGATGATTTTCATAAACGTTATAACAGCAATCAACCAATTGCTATCCATGAATTTCTCTATCCACTGATACAGGGTTATGATTCCGTTGCATTAGAGGCCGATGTTGAATTGGGAGGTACGGATCAGAAATTTAATTTACTGGTTGGCCGGCAAATGCAAGAGTCCTATGGGCAACTGCCGCAAATAGTAATGACCATGCCAATCCTGGAAGGACTGGATGGCATCCAGAAAATGTCCAAATCCCTGGATAATTATATTGGTATTAATGAACTACCGGCAGAGATATTCGGCAAACTAATGTCGATATCAGATGAATTGATGTGGCGATATTTTGAGCTATTGAGTTTCAGACCACTGACTGAAATTAAAGGCCTACAGAGACAGGTACGGAAGGGAACAAACCCCAGGGATATCAAGATACAGCTTGCTGAAGAAATTGTTACGCGTTTCCATGGCTTTGCTCATGCAAATAAGGCAAGAGATGAATTTATCAATCGCTTTCGCCATGGCGAGTTACCGGATGTTATGCCGGAGGTTGCACTTACCGTGGCTGAAAGAAGTATTCCAATTGGACATGTTCTTAAACAGTCAGGTCTTACATCGAGTACCTCCGAGGCATTCAGAATGATTAGCCAGGGGGCAGTCAGGGTCGATGGGGAACGAGTAATGGAACGCGATACAAGGATTGATACTGGTTGCAGTTATGTTGTACAAGTAGGTAAGCGAAAATTCGCTCGCATCACCCTTGTCAGGGAAAACTCAACTGTCCAATAATATTTATAGGAATTCTTGTATAAATATCTGACAAAAACACTTTATGTACTGAGTCAAAGTTTGATTAGAGTCGAAAAAATGCCATATGGATAATGAATTAGCTAGTGCATTACATGGTTATTTAGGGGTAGGAATATATCGTAGAAAATATACGATTATTCATAGTGTTAATGGCTTGTAAATTTTCTCTAAAGTTCAGTTGACCAGCTTAAGTTGAAGTGTATAATTCCGCGTTCTCGGTTGGGGCATCCCAACCCCGTTCTTTAACAATTCCTAATTAAGAAATTTGTGTGGGCGCTTGCATCGATGGTTTGTATCACCAAAAATTATCGATGGAAGCAAACATTAAGATTTAACGTGAATTTGCGACTATCGAGTCAAGATTAGCTGCCTTAAGCAGCATCAAACTTAAACTGAAGAGTTTGATC
>JACQHV010000177.1 GCA_016198885.1 Gammaproteobacteria bacterium | reverse complement strand
GGTTAATCATCCGCGTGGGTGTGAAAGCTGCGGGAAAAGTATTTAAAGAACCTCACGTTAAACCGATGGACATTACCGGTAAAGCCATGAAGGGCTGGGCGATGGTTGCGCCGGAAGGGCTGAAAAATGTTGAAGGTTTAAAACGCTATGTTGCTCTGGCCATTAAATTTGTAAAGACATTACCGGCCAAAGTAAATAAATAACTGAATTTATTTACGAGGAGGTTGAAATGCAAAATCATAAGGTAGTCTCCAGAAAAGAATGGATTGATGCACGTAAAGAGTTCCTGAATAAGGAAAAGGAATTTACCCGCTTGCGCGATCAATTAAGCCGTGAACGGCGTGCGCTTCCGTGGGTAAAGGTGGAGAAGGAATATATTTTTGAGGGGCCGGTCGGAAGGGAGAGCCTGTCTGATCTGTTTGAGGAAAGAAGTCAGCTTATTGTCTATCATTTTATGCTTGGCCCGGACTGGAAAGTCGGGTGCAAGAGTTGCTCGTTCTGGGCAGATAATTTCAATAATATAATTATTCATCTGAATCATCGTGACGTGACGATGCTGGCGATTTCCAGGGCGCCGCTGAAACAGATAGACGCATTTAAAAAGCGTATGGGATGGAATTTCAAATGGATATCGTCATTTGGTTCCGACTTTAACCATGATTATCATGTGTCCTTCACTCCGGAAGAGATGGAAAAAGGTGAAGTGTATTACAACTACAGGACGGACAGGTTTCCCAGTGAAGAGGGTCCCGGTATCAGCGTTTTCCATAAGGATAACGGCGGAAATATTTTTCACACTTATTCCTGTTACGCACGTGGTCTGGACATGTTGAATAATGCCTACCATTATCTTGACCTGGTACCGAAGGGCCGCGATGAAGATGGCCAGTCATACACAATGGAGTGGGTGCGCCATCACGATAATTATGACAACTAATCGTGGCGCATGACGTTTTTAATGTTTGGATTCACTATACTGAGAGTTACGTGTCTTTCAGGAGGGCAAGATGAAATGGGTTACCAGAGAACGACCCAAAATCGACCGTATCGCCTGTCCCTGGTTAATCACGCGCTTTATCGATCTGAAACCGGAATTCCTGTTCGTACCAGCGAATAAAGTGCGAATCGTCGCAGAGCAAACGGGTGCGATCCCATACGATATTCCCGGTGTTGAACTTTCCCACGTCGGAGATCTGTGCAGCTTTGATGCTTTTCTCACCAAATATGGTCTTTGCGATCCTGCCTTGCAGGATTTGGCGGTTATCGTCCGTGGCGCGGATACCGACCAACTCGATCTGGCCGCACAAGCAGCAGGGTTGTTGGCGATCTCGCTTGGGTTATCGCACAATTTCCCAGATGACCACGAAATGTTGCAGCAAGGTTTGGTGGTCTATGATGCGTTGTTTGCGTGGTGCAAACATGTCCGGAACGAAACGCATAGCTGGAATCCACAAGCGTATATCTTCTAAGTTTTATTCAGGCAGCAGATAATCAGCAGGGCCAGACTAGATTGATTTTGTAGAGAAGTCACGTAATAGGTGATAACAAATAATGAGGAGAATTTTATGCCTTTGGTCAATATTTCGCTTCTGAAAGGCAAGTCGCCTAAATACATCAAAGCGGTGGCTGATGGAGTGAATTCCGCAGTTATAGAAACAATGGGTTTTCCTGACGATGATCGTTACCAGATCATCACCGAGCATGAACCGCACTGTCTGGAATATCAGACACGCACCGGCGATCGGGTAATGATGTATCTCATTATGCGCAGCGGGCGTGCACCGGAAGCGAAGAAAGCATTCTACAAAAAAGTAGTGGAAAACCTGTCCCGAAATCCCGGGATAGATCCGGCCAACGTCCTGATCTCTATTGTCGAGAACCGCGATATCGATTGGTCTTTCCGGGACGGTAAGGCGCAGTTTGTTCCCTAGATTCGCAGTATGATCCGGATCATTTTAAATTGAACATAAATATTGATCTGCCCATTTCTCCTTGTTCCATGGTGGCGGTGATTATGCTTCTCCTGATCTCAGGTTGTTCTGAAAGTCCCAGGGGGAAATATACCAGACTATGTATGGAAGTAGCGGCGACGGATGATCAACGGGAATCGTGCCGATGCATGGCGCGTGAATATGACAAGGTGCTGGATAAACAGGAATTCGATGCAATCACCATGATTATGGACAAATCGGTCAAGGAATTAAAAGGACGTAATGCTGACATGTTCAATATGCCGGGTTATGTGGATTATGAAGGCGTCGATAAGCGGGTTCTGGTATCTGCCTTGAAGAAGATGCAACCGCTGCATCAGGCACGCGTTTGTGGTTACATAACCAGATAATTGAGAAGAATCAGGTAATCAGAATCATTTTTACAATTTTTTCATTACTTCACCAGCGGCAGTAATTGTTTTTTCAATATCCTTCCTGTCATGCGCTTTTGATACAAACCCTGCTTCAAAAGGGGAGGGTGCGAAGTAGATACCTTTGTCTAACATGCCGTGAAAGAATTTTTTGAAATGTTGCTGGTTGCAGTTTATTACCTGTTTGTATGAAGTTATTTTTTCATCCTCACTGAAGAAGATACCGAACATGCCGCCGACATGATTAGTCGTGAAAGGAACACCTGCCTCATCCGCTTCTTCTTGCAGGCCGTTTACCAATGTAGTTGTAGTTTCCGATAATTCTTCGAAAAAGCCGGGTGCTGAAATTAAATTGAGTGTTGTTAAACCCGCACTCATGGCAACCGGATTTCCTGAAAGCGTACCCGCCTGATATACCGGTCCATCGGGTGCGATATGATCCATGATTTCTGCGCGTCCACCGAAGGCACCGACAGGCATGCCGCCGCCGATCACTTTACCCAGCACTGTTAAATCCGGTTTGATGTTGTAAAGAGATTGTGCGCCACCCAGGGCAACACGGAAACCGGTCATGACCTCATCAAAGATGAGAACACTCTGATATTGATCACAGACTTTTCTTAACGTGTTTAAGAATTCCCTGCTCCCCGGAACACAGTTCATGTTTCCGGCGATGGGTTCAACAATGGCGGCAGCGATCTGATCACCTGTTTCAGCGAAGATTTGTTTGACCTGTTTCGGATCGTTATAGGTTAATGTAATGGTGTGCTTCGCAAGATCCGCAGGCACACCGGGAGAAGTCGGCACACCTAGAGTTAATGCCCCTGAACCGGCCTTGACCAGTAATGAATCCGCATGTCCATGATAACATCCTTCGAATTTCACGATCTTGTCCCGTTTCGTATATCCACGGGCCAGCCGGATTACGCTCATCGCGGCTTCTGTACCGGAACTAACCATGCGCACTTTTTCAATGGAAGAAACCAGCGCGCAGATCTTATCGGCCATTTGTGTTTCTATCTCTGTCGGCGCGCCGAAACTCAGTCCATTCTCAGCAGCCTTTTGAACACTTTTGATTACCTCAAGATGCGCATGACCCAATATCATCGGCCCCCATGAACCAACATAATCAATATATTCCTTGCCTTCTGTGTCATAGAGACAGGCGCCTTTTGCCTTTTTGAAAAACACCGGTGTGCCCGAGACAGACTTGAATGCGCGCACCGGTGAATTGACACCACCGGGAATATGTTTTTTTGCATCCCTGAACAATTTATCAGTCATTAGTTATTAAACAGTTCAATATAAGCTTGTGTTGCACTGAAGGAATCCGCTGGCGAATAGAGTCCACTGATGACTGCCAGAAAATCCGCGCCGGCATCAATAAGACTCCTGCCATTTTCCGGGGTTATACCGCCAATCGCAACAATGGGCAGATTCAGCTTTTTCTTCGCTGCCTTAACAAGGTTTAATTCCGCAGGCATGGCGCCAGGTTTGGTGGTGGAAGGAAAAAACGAACCAAAAGCAATATAATTTGCACCCATGTGTTCGGCTTCTATTGCACGTTCGAATTCATTGTAACAGGAAATTCCGATAATCCTGTCAGGCCCGATTAAACGGCGGACTTCATCATAAGTTGCATCATCCCTGCCGACGTGGATACCATCTGCATGGCCTAATAACACAAGCTCAAGATCATCATTAATGATGAGTGGAATATTGTATTTTTCGCAAAGCTTTCCTAATTCAAATACCTGTAATCGCCTGACAGATATGCCGTCTTTTTTGTTTCGATACTGGAGCATCACAGCACCTGCTTTCAGTATCTGTTCTGTTTTCTCAACAAGCTTGATGGTTGTCAGGTTTTCGCAATCCGTAATAGCGTATAAACCTTGGGTTGGTAAAGGGTGCATTGGATGATTTATTTTGCTTTCCAATAGAACCTGTCGGGGTGCAACTGTTTTTTCCCAAGACTGAAACCATGTTTTAGTGTATTCCATGTATATGATTGCGCCTTTGCAACGGCTGTTTTTATGTCTGCACCCAGTCCGAGATGAGCGGCGATGCAGGAAGATAATGTGCATCCGGAACCATGATATATTGCCGGTAATCTTTCCCATTCAAATATTAGTGGTTTTTCTTTTTCAATATAGAGAGTATTAATGACCTTATCACTATTTTCATGTGTGCCGGTGATCAAAATAGCATGACAACCTTTTTTGATAAATTCACCGGCTGCATCATCCAAATTATCCCGGCCTACCAGTTCACGCGCTTCAATGCTGTTGGGGGTAATCACTGTTGTGAATGGCAGTAATTTTTCTTGCAATGCGTTGCGTATATTTTCCGTCATAATTTTTTCGCCGGTACCGGCATTGATTACAGGATCAAGCACAACGGGAATTCCGGGAAGTTTGAATAATACCTTTTCTATGGATGATAATATTGTCAAATTATTTATCAAACCGATCTTGCACGCATCAATCTGCATATCAGCAAGGATCAACTCTGTTTGTTCCTGGAAACGGGCAGCATCCTGGTGATATGCATTTCGAAATTCAGCTGTATTTTGCGCAGTCAGGGATGTAATGACAGTTGCGGCATGACAACCTGTACTTGCGATCGCCTCGATATCTGCCTGTATCCCCGCACCCCCGCTGGGATCATGGCCTGCAAACACAAGAATGACGGGTTTTTTACCAGGTTTTGAGTTCATGGCCGATTATTTTACATGCGGGTATTTAATGCGAGAATAATGAAGTGAGGCGGGAGTTTAAATTATGAAGCAATATATGTGTGTCATCTGTGGCTTTGTCTATGACGAAGAACAGGGCTGGCCAGATGACGGTATCGCTCCAGGGACCAGATGGGAAGATGTGCCTCCGAATTGGGTTTGTCCGCAATGTGGTGCCAGGAAAGAAGATTTCGAAATGATTGAAATATAGTTCAATGTTTAATGTTTACTGTTTAAGGTTCAAAGAAGTGTGGAATTTTATCTTTAAACTTCAAACCTGGTACTTCAAACGTTAAACCGGCCTTACAACGGCCAGTATCACAATTATGATTAGAAAAACAACAGGGATTTCATTAAACCAGCGATACCAGACGTGTGAGTGCCTGTTGCGATCATTTTTGAAATCAATCAACAGTTTTCCGCAGTAAATGTGGTATGCAATCAAAATAAGGATGCATGCGAGTTTGATATGCAACCAGAAAGTTCCGGCATAGGCCACCCAGCCATTTGCAAATATAGTCCAAAAGCCGAAAATTATGGTCAAAACAGCACCCGGTGTCATGATTCCCCAGAAAAGTTTTCGTTCCATTATTTTGAAACGATCAATACTGATTTGATCGGTACTTATTGAGTGATAGACATACAACCGTGGCAGGTAGAATAAACCTGCAAACCAGGTCACCATGAAGATGATATGCAGTGCCTTGACCCAGAGCATTAAAATCAGTTACAAGTTATTAGTGACAAGTTACAAGAAAAGTAAAAATCAGATAATTCAAACTTCATTATTGTCAAAAGTCCCTTGTGACTTATGACTTGTAACTTGTGACTGCTGCGTGAGCAAATTTTCAATTTGCTTACGCAGCTTATCTATGTTCAATTCACCGATCCTGTACTGCAGGATTTTTCCATCAGGTGCAATAAGAAATGATGTTGGCGTCAACATGATTCTACCGAAGGCTTTGGCAGTGCTGCCATCAATATCCAATGCAATTGGATAAGGGATCTGCCGCCGTTTTGTCATTTCAAGAACCTGATTGGGGGGATCATAGGCCATTGCAACGCCGATGATTTCCAGACCATCCCCTGATAATTCATTATAAAGTGCTATCAGTTTCGGCATTTCCTTGATGCATCTGGAACAAGTGGATGACCAGAAGGTGACAAGAACGGGCTGACCCTGCAATTTTTTTAATTCTATCTGACGGCCATCAATAATCTTGAAAACAATATCAGGCGCCCTGTTCAAACCAATGGTCGTCAACCATAACCACGCAATACCGATGATCAACAACAAGGCAAATACACCCGTCAGACCTTCTTTTTTAGTCATTTTGTTTTAATTAGTTTTAAATTTTATCAGGAGGGCTTGCAGTATGAATATCAGTTTCATATTTGCCCCGGAATAGTGCACGTATATATCCAAAGACGCGTTTAATACCATGCCAGAGTTTTGGTAATAACCAGATCATCAGTACGATAAATAATGCCAGTAAGACCAGGAATACCACGGGATGATTGAGTGCAGTCCATAATCCGAGGATCGCAATAATATCTTCACAGATCGATGCTACCCAGTTACTGACAGGTTCCGGTGATGTGTTGATCAATATTCGGCTGCCGGCTTTGGTGGCGTGTGTACTGGCTGCAAGTGTTCCACCGAGAAGAAAAGCGGCAAATTCCACCGCGGGGCTGACATCGCCCACGGCACCCATGGCCAATACTGCACCGGCGGGGATACGTATGAATGTATGAACGGCATCCCAGGCACTATCCACACCGGGTGTTTTATCTGCAAAAAATTCCACGCAATACATCAAACCCGCTGCAAACATGACCAGGGGGTCGGTAAGAACCTGCAACTCGGGAGGTAATACCACATGTCCGGTTGAACCCAGATAACCGAGCATAAATACAGCCGCATAAAGATTTATACCGCTGGCCCAGGCGACACCCATGGTCAGGGCGATGATCTGTACAATTTCCATAGTCGTTTCCTGAGTTTATCTAGATGCTCATATTGTAACAGGGCAAAAGCCGGGAGAGTTGATGTCTCAGGATTACAAGCCAGTATAAATCTGGATAATTTTAAATGAATCAATAGTTCCCTTAGAATACAAGTAGTTACGATCGCGTAGCCAATATGATTATTGGTATCAGGGAGATTAATTGAATCCGGCAGGAGCGGGAATATTTCCTTGACAGAGTAAAATCATGCCATTAATCTCCTATTTGAAAATATCTGCTACAAGCAGGTATTTTCAACTTAATAACCATAAAAAATATTTAATTCACTTAAAGCGGCCTCGGCCGCTTT
>JACQHV010000176.1 GCA_016198885.1 Gammaproteobacteria bacterium | reverse complement strand
GGCGGCGCCTGGATGGATGAATGCATAGTCCGCAAAAAAACAATGGCGGGAATTCAGACACCCGTAGCTTATTTAACTTGCAACTTTACCCCGCAGATTGGAGATAATCCTTCCTTATTGACACATGATGAGATCATTACATTGTTTCATGAGTTCGGACATGGACTGCACCACATGTTAACAAAGGTTGACTACCCGAGTGTTGCCGGTATAAATGGGGTGCCCTGGGATGCGATAGAACTCCCCAGTCAATTTATGGAAAACTGGTGTTGGGAACGTGAGGCGCTGGATCTGATTGGCCGGCATTTCAGGACAGGGAATACCATTGATAACGACCTGTTTGAAAGACTGATTGCCAGCAAGACCTTTCAAACAGGCATGCATATGGTGCGGCAGCTTGAATTTGCAATTTTCGATTTCCGTTTGCACCTTGATTACAATGATGAGCATCATTTGGATATCCAGGAACTGATTAATGAGGTCCGTAACCAGATTGCAGTCGTTATTCCACCCTCTTTTAATCGATTTCAGCACAGCTTTTCTCATATATTCGCCGGCGGATATGCGGCAGGTTACTATAGCTATAAATGGGCCGAAGTTTTGTCGGCAGACGCCTTTTCCAAATTCGAAGAAACCGGTATCTTTAATAAGGTTACTGGTCAGAAGTTTTTACATACTATCCTGGAACAGGGGGGCACACGCGATCCTATGGAACTGTTTATTGAGTTTCGTGGCCGAAAACCCAGTATTGAACCCCTGTTAAGACATTCCGGCATTGCTGCATAAACAGGGCGAGAAGCCATATGGAAAGGACATATATAAAGCGATTAGTGTTCTGGCTATTATTCATTGCTCCTGTCATGGGATTGGCCGAGACTGCTTACATCGCTGACAAGCTCATGGTCGGACTTCACCAGGACAAGACCGTCGATAGTGCCATCATCAAGGTGCTCCCTAGCGGGACACCGCTTGAAGTACTCACACGAGATGGTGAATTAACACAAGTAAAAGAACCGGATGGTGTGAGCGGTTGGATCGATAACAATTATTTAATCAATACACCACCTGCCCAGACTCAATTACAACAGGTGGAAGCCAGGGCAAATAAACTTGAAGCAGAATTGAAAAATGCCAAATTAAAACTTGCCGGTCTTGAAACAGCTGAAAATCCACCCAATACGGAAGATGAGGATAAGCTTACTGCGGCACTCGAGGAAAATGAAGAGCTTAAACAACTTTTCAAATCTGAACGGATCAAGGTGGGTGAACTGCAAGCGAACATTACAGAATTACGGAACAGCTTGGGTCAGAGCAATGACAACACCGCCCTGCAGGAGAAGCTTGAACAACTGACTGAAGAAAAAGCTGCTCTGGAAAAAGAGCTTAATAACATAAAAACAACTGCATCAGCTTCCACTGGCAGCATGAGCATCAATCTTGGTAATTTTGATTGGCGAACCATCCTTATTTCTATTGCAACAACACTGATTATTGGCTTTATTGCCGGTATTTATGTACTTGATGTGTTCAACCGTCGCCGTCATGGCGGCTTTAGAATTTAATAAACACGCCAGATCCAGTTGATATCTCCTTTATCATCAAAACCGATTTCAATCTATGTTTCGAATTGCCACCTGGAATGTGAATTCTTTGCGCGTTCGTCTTCCTCATGTCTTGCAGTGGCTCGAAAGAGTTCAACCGGATGTCCTGGCCTTGCAGGAAACCAAATTGACTGATGAAGATTTCCCCCGGAATGATTTCCATAGTGCGGGTTATCAGGTTACATATACCGGACAAAAGACCTATAACGGGGTCGCTATACTCAGCAAAACCGCCATTAACAACATCATCAGGGATTTACCCGATTATACTGATCCACAACGACGTGTGCTCTGCGCCGATATTGACGGTGTGACAGTATTAAATCTTTATGTGCCGAATGGCGCAGAAGTTGGTTCGGACAAATATACCTACAAGCTCGAATGGTTTTCACACCTGCATCCCTTCGTAAAGGATCTTCTGTCGCATAATCACCGTGTTATAGTCCTGGGTGATTTTAATATTGCACCGGAGGACCAAGATGTTCATGACCCGCAGGAATGGGAAGGAAAGGTGTTGGTCAGTGAACCTGAACGGGTTGAATTCAGATGTTTACTGGCGCTCGGATTAAAAGACAGTTTTCGCCTATTTAAACAAGAGGCAGGCAGTTATTCCTGGTGGGATTATCGTGCAGCTTCATTTCGCAGGAATCGGGGGCTGCGGATTGACCATATACTCGTCAGTACAGCGCTTGCCGAAAATTGTCTTAACTGCCGCATCGACAAGAATCCCAGGGCCCTGGACAGACCCTCTGATCACACACCGGTGATTGCTGAATTTAACTTATGAGCACACTATAATCCGGAAATTTCATTTGCCTGATATAATGGTTTCGAATACACTCCCCGGCCCTCCGGTAAGCATTTACACCGGTAATCAGACGATAAACTATGAAAACAGATATTCATCCTGCATATCAGGAAATCACAGTGACCTGCAGTTGCGGGAACATCTTTAAAACCCGTTCAACCTATAGTGCGGACTTGCATATTGAAGTCTGTTCCCAATGCCACCCTTTTTATACGGGACAGCAGAAAATACTGGATACTGCGGGGCGTGTTGATAAATTCCGCCGCAAATACGGTATGTAACAGAAGAAAGGAAGATTTGCCCACCTGATCATAAAAGTGCTCTTGCGGGGCACTTTTTCATTTTTGCCTGTTCATATTGTTATGTGATAGTAGTCTGTAGCGCATGCTGCCACGACAGCGATCGAGTCAAATGATGCCGCATGTGAATCCACGATCTAAATCTTGATCATTAAGACATCGAATGTCGCCTTGCGTACCATGCAGGAAGATTTTAATAATTTTGACGATCCTGTTTTTTGCTGATCCGGTGAAGAAAGAACCCAGGTACACTGGTTTACAAAATATCGCGACCGGAAGTACCGCATGCGGAAACATCACGCTATGGATCTCAATATCACAGGCATTTTGACGGGAACTGATCTTTTTACCTCCATGTCATAAAATCCAGATATGCGTCAATTTATTCATTTCATCCTGATAATTCCCCTACTTGCCGGCTTCGGTTGTGCCGTCAATCCTGTTACCGGGCAACAGGACCTCGTATTAATGTCCGAACAGGACGAGATTGCATTAGGCCGTAATTCACACCAACAGGTACTTCAACAGTATGGAATCTATGAAGATCCCGAATTACAGACCTATGTGCAAAAGGTGGGTGAGCGTCTGGCCACCAAAAGTCATCGCAGTAACCTGATCTATCGTTTCACGGTACTGAATAGCAAGGAGGTCAATGCCTTCGCC
>JACQHV010000175.1 GCA_016198885.1 Gammaproteobacteria bacterium | reverse complement strand
GTATATATACAATGTATAAAACATATAATAACAATGGGTAAACAAGCACTAATTTTGCTACCTGAGATCGGTCTTACTCCTCAATTTATCGAACGTTTTGAGCGTCAGTTGAACGTTGACATCGCGGTATTGCATTCAGCCTTGCAAGATAGAGAACGGTTGCATGCGTGGCTCAGGGCTCGCGATGGCAGGGCGCTCGTGGTATTGGGTACACGTTCTGCCATTTGGACGCCTTTTCAGCAGCTGGGCATCATCATAGTGGATGAAGAGCATGATCTGTCTTATAAACAGAAGGATGGATTTCGATATTCTGCACGGGATTTGGCGATGATTCGCTCACAGCAGGAAAATATACCGGTAGTACTCGGTTCTGCCACGCCGTCCATGGAATCATTGCAAAATGCAGTAAAGGGTCGATATAAGGAACTGAAACTCGGCAGGCGTGCCGGTGGCGCCAGATTACCACGCATCAATATTCTGGATATTCGCGCAAGCAAGATGCATGGTGCAGTATCACAAACCCTCCTTGAATCAATCCAGTATTGTATTGAAAAGAATCAACAGGCTTTATTATTTCTAAACCGTCGTGGCTATGCACCAGTCATTATGTGTCATGATTGCGGTTGGGTATTTAAATGTTCCCGCTGCAATATTCAGATGACTTATCACAAACACAACAATAAATTGTGTTGTCATCATTGCGGTCATGTGGAAAAACTGATCAATAACTGTCATGAATGTAATAGTCACAAGATTATCGAGATCGGTCATGGCACACAGCGTCTTGCAGAGACACTGGAAAAAATCTTACCGTCAGCACATTTAATCAGAATAGATCGTGATAGCACACGCCGCAAAGGTGCCATGCAATCAATGCTTAATGACATACATTCGGGTGGGGTTGATATACTTATCGGCACGCAAATGCTGGCAAAAGGACATCATTTTCCCAGAGTTACACTGGTTGGCATAATTGATGCCGACAGGGGATTATACAGCGCAGACTATCGTGCCAGTGAACGTATGGCACAACTTATCTTGCAGGTCAGTGGACGGGCGGGCCGTGCTGAAAATCCGGGCACAGTGATAATTCAAACTCATCATCCTGAACATCCATTATTGACCACATTAATTGAACATGGCTACGCAAAATTCGCAGAATTGGTTTTGCGCGAAAGGAAGGAGGCACTATTACCGCCGTTCAGTTATCACGCTTTACTACGGGCGGAAGCTCATGATATGCAACTATCCAGAAAATTTCTGACTGACGCCAAATCCAGATTGCCGGCAACAAACAAACTGCAAATGGAAATCTTCGGCCCAATTGCATCCCCAATCGAAAAAAGGGCAGGACGTTACCGCATGCAACTACTTTTACAGTCAACAGATCGCAGTCGATTAAGACAAATATTAGAGCCATGGGTTAAAATCCTTGAACAAATACCAAGTGCACGCAAGGTCCGCTGGTCACTGGATGTTGATCCGCAGGATATGCTTTGAAAGAGATATGGGGGTGGTATCCAGGACTGGAAATCCTCGATTTAGCTGGTATTAAATAATACCAAATTCGTAACCGATGCCCGGTCCTTGTATAGCGGGTGATATTAATTCTGTGACATTATTAAAAGACGTTATCCACCATCGTCAATGACTTATCTTCTCCTCGTTGTGGTAGCACGCTACAATGTGCAACTTTTTTAAGGGGATATCTTGAAACAACATCTGCAACAACTACTGAATGAGGCCCTGGATAAACTACGTAAACAGGAAAGTCTGGATTTCACGATAGACAATAGTGTAAAGATTGAACAACCTCGTGATAATAGACACGGTGATTTCTCGAGCAATTGCGCTTTGGTAATAGCTACACAGATAAACTCCAATCCGCGCGAACTGGCAGACAAGATTGTCAATAATATCCCCAAATCAGAATTAGTTGAGAAAACTGAAGTTGCAGGACCTGGATTCATCAATTTCTTTCTCAATAAACATTCCTATCTTGAAATTATCAATAACATTCTTGATGCCGGAGAAAAGTATGGGTGTTCGGATTTCGGCAAGGGTGAACCGATACTCATAGAATTTGTGTCCGCAAATCCCACCGGACCGCTGCATATCGGTCATGGACGGGGAGCTGCCTATGGTGCGGCCGTGGCCAATCTGCTTGAGGCAATCGGTTACAAGGTCGACAGGGAATATTATGTAAATGATGCCGGCCGGCAGATGGACATTCTGGCGATAAGTCTCTGGCTACGATATCTGCAATTATGCGGACATGAAATAACGCTCCCTGTCAAGGCTTATCAAGGTGAGTATATAAAGTCCATCGCTGAAAAAATATATTCAGATAAGGGTAAATCATTACAACGTGACATACCTGAACAAAGTATTCTTGAATATTCTGATACAACTGATGAGAAACAACTTGATGAACTGATCAAATATACAAAAACAGCACTTGGAGAAGATAATTATAGATATATATTTGATTCGGGCCTGAATGAAATTCTTGAAGAGATTCGTACGGACTTGCAGGATTTCGGTATCACCTACAGCAACTGGTATTCAGAACGCAGCCTGCTATCCGGAAATCAAGTCAATAATTGCATTAAACAATTGAAAGAAAACGGGTATCTTTACGAGAAAGATGGGGCATTATGGTTTTGCTCGAGTAAATACGGAGATGAAAAAGATCGGGTAGTTGTGCGCGACAGTGGCCAGGCAACCTATTTCGCGTCTGATATTGCCTATCACAAATTAAAATTTGAACGCGGATATACCAGGGCCATTGATATATGGGGGGCAGATCACCATGGATATATTGCGAGGATCAAGGCTGCCCTCTCTGCATTAGGTGTGGATCCGGAAAAACTTGACATTCTGCTTGTACAGTTTGCCTCACTTTTTCGGGGAAAAGAAAAGGTACAGATGTCAACACGTTCAGGTCAATTTGTTACCTTGAAAGAATTGCGAGAGGAAGTAGGCAAAGATGCTACCCGGTACTTTTATATCATGAGAAAAAGTGAACAACATCTTGATTTTGATCTTGAACTGGCCAAATCACAATCTAATGACAATCCCGTATATTATATTCAATATGCCCATGCACGAATATGCAGTGTCCTGCATCAGATGCATGAGAAAGGTTTTGATTTCACCCCTGAGGCCGGGAACGCGGAATTCAGCCTGCTGATTGAACCACAGGAACAGTCATTGCTTGCAAATCTTGCAGGGTATCCGGATATCGTTCATGCTGCTGCCATAAATTATGAGCCACATCATGTCGCATATTACTTACGGGATCTCGCCAATGAATTCCATACTTATTACAATGCCTGTCAATTTCTGGTTGAATCCGAACAATTACGCAAGGCGCGTATCAGTCTGATTTTCGTTGTCCGGCAAGTCATCAGGAATGGCCTTAATCTGCTTGGCGTTTCAGCGCCGGAAAAAATGTAATGCCCAAAGATTACAAAAATATTAATCACAATAAAACAACTTCGCCTGTCAGATCGCAAGGATTATTACCATTCATAACAGGTCTGGTAATGGGTCTGTTCGTTGCATTTATCGTCTATCTTCATGAACACCAGAATGTCATGGAAATATCTGAGCAACCTGAATTGGTTATTGAAAATACAGGAAATACAGAAACCATCTCTAATCAAAAAGTGAAAAATATTCCTGAACCGAAATTCGATTTCTATCAAATCCTGCCAAACATGGAGGTGAATGTGTCTGAATGGGAGGCGAGTGAACAGGATAAAGCAGAAGACCTGGTGGATAAAACCAGCGTTTATATCCTCCAGGTGGGTTCATTCCAGCAGTACGAGGCCGCTGATGAGGTCAAGGCCGAGCTGGCATTGCTAGGGATTAATGCTGATATCCAGCGGGTTGTTATTAACGGGCGTGACGTTCTTCATCGGGTACGGGTCGGACCCTATAAAGACCTGGATAAATTACAGGAGGCGAGAGAACGTTTACTTGCAAATAATCTTGAGTTCATGGTGCTTAAACTCAAGATTGACGATATAGGTATTGAATAAAAGTTAAATCTTTAATCCAGAAACAGTTCAATTGGATGAATAGTTCCCGGGCTAATTCCATTCAAGCCCAACAATAAATTCCTCGGCATTTTGGAAGCGTTCATTGGGGTCTTTTGCCAGGAGACCATCAATAATAGGTTGAAATGAGGCAAGTTCCTTCGGGAGTCTTGGGACACGGGCGGTCAGATGTGCATTCAGGATTTGTTCTACTGTTTCGCCAATAAACGGATATTTGCCTGTCAACATCTTGTAAAAAATTACACCCAGACTGTAAAGGTCACTGTATTTATCTATTTCCTTGCCACGGATCTGCTCAGGACTGATATAGAGAAGTGTACCTACCAATGAACCGGCTACAGTCAATTCACTCTGTGCACCCAATGTCATTGCAATACCAAAATCCGTGATCGCGATACTATCATCTGCTCTGAACAGAATATTCCCCGGTTTCATATCACGATGGATAATACCAACCTTATGGGCGGCGCCTATGCCGTCTGCAATTTGACGCATATATTTTACAGCGGTTTCTGTTGGCAGCGCCTTATCCAGGCGTGCAGAAAGATCTCCTGAGGGACAATACTCCATGGCAATATAGGCAAAGTCTGCGGCAAATGCCCGTTCATAAATACGCGCGATATTCGGATGATCAAGTTTTCCTATCAATCGGTATTCCCGTATAAAGCGTCTCAGCATCTGCCGGTTACTATCATTCATGATGTAGAGAACTTTCAGAATGATCTGTAACTGATCCTCCGCCCTTTCGGCAAGGAAGATTGATGCCATTCCCCCTTCACCGACTTTTCGCACTATTTTATAACCCGGTACAGCAGGATTTGATTTGTCGGAATGAACGGTTTGTTCTCTGCCGGTTTTCGTAATTTCAATTGATTCAACTGTTTCCGGTGCAAAAAGCAGCGTTTTATGCCCCATCATGGTCGTCTCTTCTTTTGACCAGATCGTCGATTTTTGGACATCCACTTTCTCTTTACCTTGCCGGGAAAGTACCCTTGCCCGTTCCGACTCCTCCGGGCTTAACACAACTGTTTTTTCCTGCATCACAGGACTGGATTTGCCATGGATTTCCTCAGTACTTTGTCCTCGTGCCCTGAGAATCTCTTCAATTGACTGAATAAATCGTTTTGGTGTTAATACTTCCTTGTTTAAATAATCATCTGCCCCCAGTTTAATAGCGCGCACGGCAATATCTTCATTGCCGAATGCGGTCATAAATAAAATTGGTGGAATACCCTGATAACGCTTTATATTTTTCAGCCAGTCCAGGCCATTCTGGTTGGGAAGACCCAATTGATAATCCAGTATTAACAAGTCATATTTGTGCCAGGCAAAGGACGCTGTCGGCTCACCCATGCTCGGATGGTAGAGATCTATCTCTGCATCAGGCCAGAAACGTGCAATGCAGTATTTGACAAGGTCCCGAACTTCAACAGAATCATCGATAATCAGTATCCGTTTTAGCATTAATTTGTCACATGAAAAATATTTCAGTTAAGCAATCTACACCATAATCATACAATAATTACAAGTCATAATAAGCAAGCAGTTTTATTTACCAGGACCTTTATCAAATTCAAATCTATTGCGTCTGAACCTCCGTTGTTAAATAGAGACGTCAGAAAAAATTCGCGGTAAATCCAGGATGGGGACAGGACCATGTTCAGGGTGATTAAAACAGGAAATAGCAAGTGTTGTCCAACCGCCAGGCGACTCCGGTAAATCGCACCATTGTTGATCATCCACGACGATGCGCACTGGTAACTCGCTCATCAACAAGACGCCGTATTTTTGCACATTTCCATTCTGTGGATGATAAGCAACAATACCTGCCATCACTTTATTTTGATGTGAAAAATTATCGTTATCATGGTGATTTAGCGCAAGAAATAATCTGATATCCATTAGTGGCAATCGTAGATTCTGCCATGCTACCAGATACCGGCACCAGGCAGGTGTCTGCGGGACCTCTATGAGTTCCGGGATATGCGGTAGCAAGTGGATCATTTCCAGGTTTCCAACAGCTGCATGGAGTTTATCCGAAAATGTCAATAACCAGGCATTACTCACAGACATTAGTTTTTATTCGAATATATTTGGCCGGAATAAAGGCGACTATACGTTTTATCAACCTTTTTTTGCGTGTTTCAATTCTTTGATAATCAATTTTTTGTCTTCAAGTGTTCTATCCGTTCCAGTAACTCTTCTTCGGTAAATGGCTTGGTGAAATATGCATTTACACCCGCTTGTTCAGCCTGGAGCCGATGCTTTGAAGTAGAGCGGGAGGTAACCATAATGATGGGTAGATCGGCAATTCCTTCATGGCTACGCACATGGGCTGTCAGCTCGATACCATTCATGCGCGGCATTTCCAAATCCACAAGCAGGATATTGGGTTTTGGAGTCAAAACATTGAGAATTTCAACAGCCTCGATACCGTCTCTGGCCATACGAACTTCATAGCCAGAGTCTTGCAGGAATTTTCCCAATGAACGCCGTGCACTTAGTGAATCATCAACCACCAGGGCTAAAGGCAGACTATATTCCATCTCAGGTTCAATACCGGCACCGGTATTATCAATATGTCTATGTGGATCACGCAATAAATCAGGTAAATCCAGTACAGAAGTAACACTGCCGTCACCCAAAATTGTTGCGCCCAGGATACCGTGTAATTTAGGGATATATTTCCCGAGGTCCTTAACTACGAGATCACGGCTGTCAATAACATGCTCTACAGGTAGTGCGTATATCTTCTCCTGCGTTTGCGCGAGGATAATTGGCCGATCCTGACGGTTGGTTATGCGGCGTTCCTGTATATTCAGCAAAGTTACCAGTGATTTAACGGGATATTCATATTCACCCATTTGAAAGATCTGTTCATCACCAATATTACAGAATTTACCGTCTCCCGAGTACAGGATTTGTTGCACCCCGTGATTGGCAATTGCAATAATTTGAGGACCCACCCTTACTAATAATGCATGCGTTGAGACCAGGGAGACAGGCAACCTCATTTCTATCACGCAACCCCTGCCGGATTCCGATTTCATATGTAAATTACCACCCAGTTCCATAACACGGGTATGGACTGCATCCATACCAATACCTCGTCCTGAAATTTGAGTGGTCTTTGTCCGGGTGGAAAAATTTGGTTTGAAGATCATATTCACCAGTTCTTCCTCAGATACCTCCTGCCCCGGAGCCAACAGACCATGTTCTTCTGCTGTGCGACGGATGCCGGTGAAATCCAGTCCACTTCCATCATCCTGTACACGAACGAGTATTTGATTGCCATCACGCTGAAATTCCAGAGTAATATTACCCTCCGCCGGCTTTCCTGCATCGATACGTCCCGCAGTATCTTCTATGCCATGATCAACCGCATTGCGTAATATATGCATCAAGGGGTCCACCATATCATTCAACACATCATTGGTGATCAATGTCCCACCGCCGTTAAGATGCAAATTCACATTCTTTTTAGTGGCATTACAGGTTTGTCGCACGCTGCGTTGCAGTCTGGGCAGTATTGTCTGCGCCGGAACCATGCGGGTTTTTAACACTGCTTCCTGAGATTCACGGTTCAGCCGCACCTGACCTGCTAC
>JACQHV010000174.1 GCA_016198885.1 Gammaproteobacteria bacterium | reverse complement strand
GGATGGGGGTTGAGTTGCAGCCATGTTGGACATTTCACCCCTACCTCAATCCTCCCCCTTCAAGGGGGAGGAAAATTAATTTTGAGATAGGTTCAAGTAACCTGAAGATCCCTCACATCCGTTCGGGATGACAAACTGTACAACTACCTACTTATGCTCGGGCAACCTGCCTGTCAACAGCCGCCAGAAATTCCGGAATGATCGCGAGTAAAACTTCTGTACCCAAATCTGATCGAGATAATTGACACTGGCCATCTCGGAAATGAACCTCTCTCTCCAGTCTTCGTTTATTGATGTCCGCTGAACGCGGGTGTATACGTCCGTCGTGATTTCAAGTGGATCGATGTCAACCCCAACAAATGACCCGATACGCACGATTGTATCTTCCGGTCTGGCAATCAGATCCTCGTACCAGAGTATGAATGGTGAAATTCCGTTACGTGCGAAGAACACCCGAACACGTGCTTCTACCTCAGAGATGTATTTAAGGCTGCGCAAGATTGCGTTTGAAGAATATGCGGGTGAAATTTGTGAAATCGATTTGCTGGTCCAGGCGCGTGTCTGCAAAGCAATCACACGTGAAATAGCCTGGGCCAGCAAATCGTTCCGGCGCAGCCATATCCAGCATATATTGGGAAACGCTATGGAAATTTCGGTTTCCCGCACAAGTCGTTCCAAATGGCGCGCAAATACCTTGATCGCCACAACTCTGTTGGAGGTCATTCCACGGCTGAGCGCAACAAGACACCGCTCATGAATCGTAACGGCGTTATCAAAAGTTATATGTGGGCTGAAATACTCGGATGGATTCCCAAGCATTCCAGTCGCATTCATGAGTGCACAAAGATAATTGGAGCCACAACGATTCTCGGTGACAATAATGACAGTCTTCTCCGGTTGCGGACTATGACCAGTCTGTTTATCGCATTCGGTCATGGTTTGATACGAATAACAGGGGCTGAGTGAGATATCCGGGGTTTAACGGAAACATCAAAAAAAGGACAATATCCCGGGAAGTGCCGGATGGCAAAGTATCAACATGATTCGTCGCGTGTATAAAATCATGGTGAATAATCAGTGGACAGATCACATTTTTATTTAACACGTTGAGTGAAACAGCCCGCCCACGGCTTTTCCTTCTTCTATCAATTGATTGTATAACTCCGATGCCTGTGTGGTTTCAATGATATGGTATTTAATGCTTTTTGCCTCCAGCAATTCTTTTGTTTCCGGGCAGGTATAGAGCGCAAGCAATATCCCGCGGCTTAAGATAATCTCTTCGGAACCATAGGTTAACAGCTCTTCCACATCAGCCGGTTGAATCCCCGGCACGTGATGTGTGTTGGTTTCATTCCAGTCCCACTCCCGGCCGCCGCCCGGCCAGAGTTTGAAATCCTTCCCTGAACCAACACCTTCCACCGTCATCCTTCCCCAGGACAGATGAATAATGTGCGGAGATTTAGTCACGGTCTGTTTATGGAAATATTATGAATCTAACAAAAGGTAGTAATAATTTTGGCATGAAAATAAATCAGGGCAAGATCACTTCGATCCCGTTTCCTGCCAGCATTTTGTTTTTTATTTTTGACATGATTTAGGTGCTTTTATAATTGGCTTTTCACTGGCGGGATCGGCCGCCGGGTCTCCACCCAGTCGAACACCCTGATAGACCAGCCATGCAGCTGCTGCGTTCATGCCATCTTCCCGGCACATCTTTTGTAGTAATCTGTCGGCAGGTTCCCGATGTATATCTTCATCAAGATGGCTTAACCGCATCAGTTGATACAGCGCATCATGCACCAGGGATCCTCTCATAATACTTGGAAAATCAATGGCCGGTCCGGAAGCCCCATCCCACGCATATCCGTTTTTGACTGTAATTTGACCCGTGATCGTGAGGTCTATGTAATCAGTCTTGATGGGAATGTCGGGTATGATGCTGATTTGAGTAATATAATCTTCCTTTAACTGATATTTATAACCATCTTTGAAAGATATGCACTCCATTATTATCCCTCCCTATAGATACTGGCCTGAACCCAGGTTATTGAACCCTGCTTATCATACTGAAAATCATTTTATTCTTTTGGAATTTATAGATTAAAAATGATTTCAATTCAATTTTTGCCAATCATGGATAGTGGGTCAGTTTGATTTTTTTTGAACCATTCTCCTGTCATTTCGATGGAGTCGAAATGACCCACTACCCGATCATGTCATGCGAAACTCTGCTGACCGACTTTAAAAAATGAAGGTGAAGTTTATTTTTTTACTTTCGCTGATGCAGCATTGCAAGACCAGGCCCTGGTTCCGGGATACCCTGATAAGTGCTAGGCTATAATGATATTTATTTCTAACAATGGTTGATATCATTATGACCCGCCCTCAAAAAATTACGCCGATGTACAAGATCTTCGAAAGCCGCCGTCAGTTTCCGAGATTGATAATGAACATACCCGCCGTTGTCACGGGTTCGGGCGGAAAGCGCTTCAAGGTCATACTCTATGATTTATCGCCAGATGGTGCACAGATCAGGTATCTGATTCAGGACGGGGTTAATTTGTTTCCGGGAACAAATATATCCATAAAAAATATTACCTCTTTGAAATGTATTCTTCAGTTCAAGCTGTCTTATAAGGGGGTCATACAAAAAATAAAAGTTATAGCTTATCCGGTCTATATTCGCTCTATAGATGATAAAACCTCGGCTTCAGGCATGTTATTTGACAGAAAAGATGCGGCGGAAAATAAAAAAATAAATGATTTTTTGTTTCATCAGGTTGAGACCACATTCTATGAATTCGAGAATTTGAAGATGGACAAACCAAAAATGAAATCAACGGAAAAAACAAAAGAAGGCGTGAAAAAACCGGATCTTATTGAAGACAAATTACCTTCTTCTCCCAAAACCACGAAAGAAATCAGGGAAAACGATTATTCAATAAATGACCTTCAATCTCTGAAACATGAGCTTGCGCAGATCATAGGCAGCCTGAAGGTGATCCAGGAAACGACCCGCCATATTGACGAAAGGATCTATGTCCTGGAACAGAAATTATCCAGAAGAACCTGATGACGTACACGGATGTACTAGTGTGACGGGAAACAGGATGTTGGGAGTCACTGCACGAATG
>JACQHV010000172.1 GCA_016198885.1 Gammaproteobacteria bacterium | reverse complement strand
TTCGGTTTCCTGCTGGGGATTGCCGCTATCCTGATGTATTTCAATACATTGGATTATGCCACTGTCTTCAGCCGGGCCCCTGAAATGGCGGGGACAACGATTTCAATCCTTGAGGGACATGAATGGTCATTGATGACTGTAATCGGTATCTGTCTTTTTATCGGCGCCATGGGGAAATCCGCGCAAGTACCGTTACATGTATGGTTGCCTGATTCCATGGAAGGCCCGACTCCTATCTCGGCGCTGATTCATGCCGCAACCATGGTAACAGCGGGAATCTTCATGGTTGCCCGCATGTCACCCTTGTATGAATTCTCCGAAACAGCGCTGAGTTTTATTTTGGTCATTGGTGCTGTGACTGCCTTTTTCATGGGGTTACTGGGGCTTGTGCAAAATGACATCAAACGCGTTATCGCCTATTCGACATTATCGCAGCTTGGGTATATGGCGGTGGCGCTTGGCGCATCCGCCTATGCTGCCGCGATCTTTCATCTGGTGACACATGCCTTCTTCAAGGCGCTACTGTTTCTTGCCGCCGGATCAGTCATTATCGTTTTGCACCATGAGCAGGACATGCGCAAGATGGGCGGGCTCTATAAATATATGCCGATTACCTGGCTGACCTGTCTCATTGGTTCACTGGCGTCTATAGGTTTTCCAGGTACTTCCGGTTTCTTTTCCAAGGACTCGATCATTGAAGCGGTGCATGCATCCACCCTGCCTGGCGCGGACTTTGCCTATTATGCGGTGTTGTCCTGCGTATTGGTTACAGCCCTGTATAGTTTTCGCCTGTTCTTTCTCACCTTCCATGGCAAGGAAAGGATGGATAATGAAACATGGCAGCATCTGCATGAATCACCGGCTGTAGTTACTGTTCCCTTGTCTATCCTGGCTGTTCCTTCCTTGATTATTGGAGCATGGCTTATCGGGCCCATGTTATTCAAGGGTTACTTCGGAAATGCAATTTATGTCGCTGAATCACATGATGTTCTCGCAGAGATGGGGCGTGATTATCATGGAAACATCGGGTTTACAATGCATGCCTTCAAACATCCACCGGTATATCTGGCCCTTGCAGGAGTATTTCTGGCCTGGCTCTTTTATATACGTTTCCCGCAACTGCCCGGGCAAATCGCCAGCGCTGTAAAACCACTTTACCAGATGCTTGTGAATAAATACGGTTGTGATGATTTTAATCAGATTGTTTTCGCTGGCGGCACGCGTGGCATAGGCAGGTTTCTCTGGCAGATTGGTGATGTCATGGTCATTGATGGTTTTGCGGTAAATGGATCAGCATTAACTGTCCGATGGTTTTCGAGTGTAGTCCGGCATGTGCAATCCGGTTATCTCTACCATTATGCGTTCACCATGATTATTGGTCTGCTGATATTGCTCGCTGTATTCGTCCATAAGATTTTATTGGGCTGATAAACGGATGCCTGCTGAACTTCCACTACTGAGTCTGCTGATCTGGGCGCCGATCCTCGGAGGTATCTGGGTATTATATGCAGGTGATCGTCAGGAGATGACCGTCAAATATCTTGCCCTGGGTGTTTCCCTGATCACCTTTCTGTTATCGACCTTGCTATACACCCGATTTGATACAAGCACCTATGAGATGCAATTTGTGGAATTCACACCGTGGATAGAGGCTTTCGGGATCAATTATCACCTTGGAGTTGATGGAATATCGGTTCCCCTGATAATCCTGACAACGTTCACAACGATGCTGGTGGTGCTGGCAGGTTGGGAGGTGATAGAAAACAGATTGTCCCAGTACATGGCTGCCTTTCTTATTATGGAGGGTCTCATGAATGGTGTTTTTGCCGCACTGGACGCCATTCTGTTCTATTTTTTCTGGGAGGCCATGTTGATACCGATGTTTCTGATTATCGGCATATGGGGCGGACCACGGCGCGTTTATGCGACCATCAAGTTTTTTCTGTATACCTTTCTGGGTTCCGTCTTCATGCTGGTCGCCTTTTTATATCTCTATTCAGAGGCCAACAGTTTCAATATTCTCGAGTTGCACGAACTTCAAATAGGGTTGACGGCCCAGAAGTTGATCTTTATCGCCTTTCTTCTGGCATTTGCCGTGAAGGTGCCCATGTGGCCGGTACATACCTGGTTACCGGATGCCCATGTCGAAGCGCCTACAGGCGGTTCGGTAATTCTTGCTGCGATCTTGCTGAAGATGGGAGGGTATGGATTCCTGCGCTTCAGCCTGCCGATTGCGCCTGACGCGAGTCTTGCGTTTGATGATTTTATGATCGCACTGTCATTGATTGCCATTGTGTACATCGGATTTGTCGCCCTGGTGCAGCAGGATATGAAAAAACTAATCGCCTATTCTTCAATATCACACATGGGATTTGCCACGCTGGGTTTTTTTATCGGGTACAGTATTTATGCTGTAACGGGTGCTACGGGAGGCGCGGTCATGGGCCTGGAAGGGGGCATGATGCAGATGATCTCGCACGGCTTTATCTCAGGCGCATTGTTCCTTTGTGTCGGGGTCATGTATGACCGTGTGCATAGCCGCGAGATTAAGGATTACGGCGGAGTCGTAAATACCATGCCGGTCTTTGCCGCCTTCATGATGTTATTTGCCATGGCCAATTCAGGACTTCCGGGTACTTCGGGATTCGTGGGTGAGTTCCTGGTGATCCTCAGCAGCTATCAGGCGAGTTTCTGGATAGCATTTATGGCGGCGACCATACTGGTACTTGGATCGGCTTACACGTTGTGGATGTACAAGCGTGTCATCTTTGGCGACATTGCCAATGAAAATGTCGCCGAGTTACAGGATATTGATTCAAGGGAGACCCTGATACTGGCATTGCTTGTTATTGCCGTGCTTTTATTCGGACTTTGGCCTGCGCCAATGTTTGAGATTATGCACCCCACCATGGAACACTTGTTTGAACACATTACGCAATCCAAGGTGATCTAGCGAACATGATACTGCAATCAGACATTGTATTGTTATTACCTGAGATCACACTGCTTTCTCTTGCTTGCGCTGTATTGATTATTGATACATTCAGCAGGGATCCTTTGCGTAACGTCACTTATTTGCTTGGACAATTATCTTTATTGATCACTGCCATACTTGTTATTTATTTATATCCTGACGAAACAACCTACGCTTTTGGTAACTCATTTGTCAGTGATTCCATGAGCACGGTACTCAAGGCCGTTATCTGCGTGATCACTTTTGTTGTATTTCTGTATTCTCACGATTATTTGAAAAAACATGAATGGATGAAAGGGGAATATTTTGTACTTGGACTATTCGCCGTGCTCGGCATGATGGTCATGGTATCGGCGTACAGTTTGTTAATAGTCTATCTTGGGCTTGAATTATTATCATTGTCACTTTATGCCATGGTAGCCATGCACCGTGAGTCGCAATCTGCTTCTGAAGCAGCCATGAAATATTTTGTCCTGGGGTCTATGGCATCCGGTATGTTGTTATATGGAATATCCATTTTGTACGGAGTTACAGGGTCGCTTGAGCTTGATGCACTTGCAATTCAGATTTCCGAACACAGTGAGCATGGAATTTTACTCGTGTTCGGACTGGTCTTTGTCATCGTTGGTATTGCATTCAAGCTGGGTGCCGTGCCCTTCCATATGTGGATCCCCGATGTTTACCAGGGCGCGCCCACTTCCGTCACTTTATTTATCAGCAGCGCGCCAAAGATTGCCGCATTTGCCATGGCCATACGCCTGCTGGTGAACGGTATGCATC
This sequence comes from Gammaproteobacteria bacterium, assembly GCA_016198885.1. GTDB lineage: Bacteria > Pseudomonadota > Gammaproteobacteria > Eutrophobiales > Eutrophobiaceae > JAENIZ01. The sequence goes on along the minus strand of JACQHV010000172.1, from coordinate 4,592 downwards.
CATTATTAGGGGATTGGCAGGAAATACTAATCATACTTTCCGTCCTGTCCATGGCGACGGGCAATATTATTGCGATCTCACAAAGCAACATCAAACGCATGCTGGCCTACTCAACGATTGCACATATCGGTTTTCTGCTACTTGGCCTGTTGTCAGGTTCACAAGAAGGATTTGCGGCCGCCATGTTTTATGTGATCACCTACGCGTTGATGAGCACGGGTGCTTTTGGTATCGTCATCCTGCTCAGCCGCAGGGGTTTTGAATCCGATAATCTGGATGACATCAAGGGCCTGGCAGAACGCAATCCGTGGTTCGCCTTCATTATGCTGATCCTGATGTTTTCCCTGACGGGTGCACCCCCGTTCCTCGGCTTCTGGGCCAAATGGTTTGTCCTGAAAGAAGTGGTGGCCTCAGGTTATGTGTGGCTTGCGGCGGTTGCTGTCCTCTTTGCCATTATTGGTGCGTATTATTACATTCGAATCGTCAAGCTCATGTATTTTGACAAACCTGAGACCATGACTGCGATCAAGGCCTCGCAGCAGATGCGCTTTGCCCTGAGCATTAACGGACTTGCATTGTTGATCATTGGATTAATGCCGGGATTATTGATGTCACTGTGTATTACTGCACTGGTTCAGTAATAAAGATACAAGTGATTACGGATTACGGGGTCAGGTCTTCGGCAACTGCTCCCGGCGTTGCGCTACCTCCTGCATCCGTGCAGTCGTGCAATGACACATTCCCAGTTTTTCACCCATCGAAACAAGCTGATCCTGTTGTAAATTTGATGACCATTCTACTGCGTCTTTGCTAAATAACAGAATGACCGTAGAACCCATGTTAAAGCGGCCTATTTCTTCGCCGTGTCGTAATTTTATTTTTTTATTTTGTTCCAGATACGACTGGTTGGTTATTTCCCGGTTTTTTGCAGGTGTTATCTGACCCGCCCAGACGGTTTCCATCGAACTGACTAACATTGCACCGACCATGATTATGGCCATCGGGCCAGTATCTGTTTCAAACAGAGAAATCACGCGTTCATTGCGTGCAAACAGATTTTTTACTACGCGTGTAGTATAGGTGTTCACTGCAAAGAGTTTTCCGGGTATATAAATCATCTTTTGTAACTGGCCGTCACGCGGCATATGGATGCGGTGATAATCCCGTGGGGATAAATAGAATGTTGCAAATACGCCATCCTTGAACAGACTGACTATGTCATTATCCATTGCCAGCAATGTATCGAGATCGTAACTTCTGTTTTTTGCCTGAAAGATCTCTCCCGAATTTATTTTTCCAATCTGGCTGATATAACCGTCAATCGGACAAACAATCACATCTTGTTCCTGTGCGATCGGCCTGACTTCCGGTTTCAGTTCGCGGGTAAAAAAGTGATTAAAGTGAATGAAATTTTCCGCATGAGATTCTTTGGCAAGATTCATATCGACCTTGAACCAGTAGATAAATAGTTTTATGAGGAGATTTTTTAATGGCGTCCATTCACAACGTGTAATCCAGTAGATAATCCTGGATAAACAGTGTTGCGGAATTAAATACTGGGGCAGGACCCTGATATAATCCCAAACACTCACTTTATTATTATAATTCAATATTACTTGCTCAGTGATGATGTTCAGTCGCGATATTCGCAGATTTTACTTCAGCATTAATAGTAACGGTTTGTCCGTCAGAGAATGTGAATTGCAGAGGAACCATGTCACCTGCCTTGAGAGGTTTTCTGTTGTTGAACAGCATTAAATGAAATTCACCGGGAGAGAAAGAAAATTCAGATCGTGCAGCAATGGGGATGTTGTCTTGTTTTTGCATTTTTGCGACGCCATTTTCGATACGTGTAAAGTGAAATTCAATCCGTTCAAACAATGGGCTGCGGGCTGAAATCAGATCAATTTGTTCATCTGAATTATTCCTGATATTCATATAAGCGGCGACAACTTGCACTGTGGGCGGCGCCGCGTTTATCCAGGCATTACTGATAAGAATGGCATTATCAGCAATAACAGAAGATACAGACAGAAGTGATAAAAGCAGTAATGATATCTTCAATTGCATGAATTCTCAGATCTGTCCGTTGATAAAATCCTGAATAGCAAGAAAACGGTTAACGATATTGTCGGCTTGTAAAGGGGTGGAGAAAAGCGCCACCCATCTGGTTAAAGGATCGATCAGAAAAACCGAGGCGGTATGATCCACTACATATTCACCCGAAGATGATTTTTCGCCGCGGAAATAGACAATTCCCATCTGCTGGCCCAGACTTGCAATCTGTTGTTCAGTTCCGCCGAGTCCAATGAATGCTTTATTGAAGTATTCAATATAGGAAGCCAGTTGTTCTTTTGTGTCGCGTTCCGGATCAACGGATGCAAAAATAATCTGGATATTATTTTCGGCTTTTTGTTCAGCAAGTTTCTGATGGACTTGATTCAAGACCGAAAGTGTAATCGGGCACACATCCGGACAATGGGTGTAACCAAAAAATACGAGCGACCATTTTCCAGTCAGTTGCTCCAGGCCAAACAGATTACCCTTATGATCAATGGCAGTAAATGGCATAATTTGTTTCGGATTTGGCCAGAGCAATCCCTCAATTTCAGGTTTGGCAGCAGCATCGGTATGGTAATATTTTGAGGTAAATAGACCCAGTCCTGTTCCCAAAACGAGCAAGCAGACAACAATTGCAATAGATACCAGGACGCGGTTTTTCATACGTTAGCATTATACAACATCAGGAATTTATAAAGGCCCCATGATTTGCGGTTTATGATGTATAGTTGTTTGCTGATTAATGAATGTTGTTTACACTAAAGTCATGCATCGAATGATAAGAATAAATATAAATACTGCTTTGTTCCTGTCTTTGGTCTGTCTATTCACCCCTGAACTAACAATGGCAGTGGAGAATCATGCTCCCGTTGATGATCTTACCAATCATTGGGCCGGTTACGCCGTTCTGATTATATTTATAGTGGCATATATCGCCGTTATTCTCGAAGAATGGACTCAAATGCGCAAATCAAAACCGGTGATTGTTGGCGCCGGAATAATCTGGACACTGATAGCAATTGCCTATTACAAGGAAGCACCCGGATTTGTTGAGCAGGAAATCCGGCGTAACCTGCTTGATTTTGGGGAGTTGTTTCTGTTTTTGCTGGCAGCCATGACTTACATCAACACCATGGATGAACGTGGGATCTTTGTTGGCATCCGTACATGGCTGGTTTCCAGGGGATTTTCGTTGCGTTCTGTTTTCTGGTTAACGGGATTACTCGCGTTTTTTATTTCTCCTTTTGCCGACAATCTGACGACGGCATTGCTGATGTCTGCTGTGGTGATGGCAGTAGGCGGTGACAACAAGGCGTTTGTTATTGTTGCCTGTATCAATGTTGTCGTTGCTGCGAATGCAGGTGGCGCATTCAGTCCTTTTGGTGATATTACGACTCTGATGGTCTGGCAAAAAGAGATTCTCGAATTCGAAGAATTTTTTGCACTGTTTGCTCCATCACTGGTGAATTGGCTGGTTCCCGCAGGTCTGATGAGTCTGACAATACCCGAAGGGAGGCCCAAATCACTCGATCAGACGATCACCATACGACACGGTGCCTTTGTTGTGGTGGGTCTCTTTTTGCTGACGATCATCATGGCCGTTTGCGGACACAATTTTCTGCATATGCCACCAGTGCTCGGAATGATGACAGGGTTGGGTTTACTCAAAATGTACGGTTACTATCTGACTAATCGCGACATGCGCATGATGTCCAGGGTGGATTGGGCCAGGCGAGGGATGTTGCCTGCAGATTTCGGTGGTGAAAATCTTGCCGTGGTTGAGACACAGCGCAAGGTTTTCAATATTTTTGTATCTTTGAAACGTGTTGAGTGGGACACATTGATGTTTTTTTACGGCGTCATTATGTGCGTTGGTGGCTTGGGAACAGCAGGCTATCTGGCAATGGTTTCCGAGTCGCTGTATGGAGAAATCGGCGCAACGATCAGCAATATCCTGATCGGAATTCTGTCAGCAATTCTGGATAATATTCCTCTTATGTTTGCCGTTATTTCCATGAATCCCGATATGAGTCAGGGGCAATGGTTATTAGTAACAATGACTGTGGGTGTAGGCGGTTCACTGCTCTCCATCGGTTCCGCTGCTGGCGTCGCTGTCATGGGACAGGCGCGCGGAATATATACTTTCTTTGCACATCTCAAATGGATGTGGGCAATAGCCCTTGGTTATGCTGCAAGCATTTGGGTCCATTTTTTACTCAACACCGCCTCTTTCTCAGTAAATACTGTTCCAGGTTAAGCAGCTTTTGTCTATTGGCGGTCATTTGATTTCAGCACGTACTGCATCCATGATTTGCTGTTTACATTAGGGGAGGAAAATTTTTAAAAAATACCCCGTTTAAGGGACGACATGGAGTTGATCAGTCATTATAGTAATTTGTGATGGAATGAATGTAATACTTCCATTGGAGGAAACGGAAAGGGATTTTCCAATAAGTAATTACAAGGTCACGGATGGTTTTTGTGCCAGGGAAGGCACACCTTATTATATATATCTTATTGATTATATTATA
>JACQHV010000166.1 GCA_016198885.1 Gammaproteobacteria bacterium | reverse complement strand
TCCTCAGGGTGATCGACTTTATAATTTAGTCCGGGCGATCCAGGAACATACACAATTCGATCATACTGTGGTGAAGTTTGAACTCATAGAGACTCATATTTCCTATGTTCTGTTGACCGGCCCCTTTGCTTACAAGTTCAAAAAGCCATTGAATCTGGGATTTCTGGATTTCAGCACATTGGAGCGCAGGAAATTCTATTGTGAAGAAGAACTGCGATTAAACCGGCGACTGGCTCCCGGACTTTATATCGATGTCATCCCCATAACCGGCACTGAGATGAATCCGGTCCTTGGCGGTCATCACCCGGTTATTGAATACGCTGTGAAGATGATCCAGTTTCCCAAAGGATCTGAATTGAACCGGGTATTGGAAAATGGATGTCTTACAGCAGCTCATGTTGATCAACTCGCAGTGCAGGTCGCGGCATTTCACCAGGGTGCTGCAGTTGATCCAACGGCAAATATTTTCGGCCTGCCTGACTGTATACGACAACAGGTTCTCGCAAACTTTTCTCAAATCAGGCCATTCATCCAGGGTGATGATGAATATCATAACCGGCTTGAACAACTTGAGAGCTGGACGCTGAATGCCCTGGAGTGGTTTGCGCAGTTCTTCAGAGAGCGCAAACAACTGGGATATATCAAAGAGTGCCACGGTGATCTGCATCTTGGCAATATTGCCTTGTTTGACGGTAAATTAGTGATATTTGACTGCATTGATTTTTCCGGGGAATTACGATGGATAGATGTGATGAGCGAGACGGCTTTTCTGGTGATGGATCTGGATGCGCGTAAACAACCGGAATCGGCACAGCGTTTTTTAAATGCCTATCTCCAGATCACGGGTGATTATCAGGGACTGTCAATATTGCGTTTTTATCGTGTCTATCGCGCCCTGGTGCGAAGCAAGGTGGCCTGTATACGAATCAAACAACCCGGCCTGACAGAGTCTGACCGGCTTAAGGGAATTGATAAGTACCATCGCTATCTTGATCTTGCGTATGACTATATTCAACCGGCCGTAACGCCTCTTGTTATAACTCATGGATTATCCGGCAGCGGCAAGACGACAGTAAGTCAGCCGCTGCTGGAAAAACTGGGTGCCATACGAGTCCGATCAGATGTGGAACGAAAACGTCTGCACGGTATGCAGGCCGGTGCAAGAAGTGCATCTGAGCTGGGCAGGGGTATATATTCCGGTAAAAGCTCCGCACAAACCTACGGACGGCTTGTTGATCTGGCGAAACTTATACTTGATGCGGGTTATCCGGTAATCATTGATGCCGCTTTTCTGCAAGGCGCAGAGCGGCGGAGATTTCGCGATGTTGCGTATGAGCTTGAAGTGCCATTCATAATCCTGGATTTCCGGACGGAAGAAAAACTGTTGCGTAAGCGTATAGAAAAACGGCGGAAGAACGGGATTGATGCTTCAGAGGCTGATCTGGAAGTACTGGGTTCCCAGATCGCCACCCGGGAATCATTGGATATGACAGAGATTCACGACCGGATCATTGTGGACACATCCAATGGATCGGATCCGTCAATCATATTGAAACAAATCCATGAAAAGATATCACGTAATCCCGGTTTCCCGGGCAAAAGCCCCGCCTGATATCATCTTTTTAAACCGCTGCAGTCAGCGAACTGCGACGGAAGGGTACAAATGCAACCGGCAGGATAGGGCGTTGAGTCACTGATCCATCATCCCCTTTTTCGACCAGCATCAGATCCTGGGCCGTACCCTGGCTCCCTACCGGTATTACAAGCCGGCCGCCTGGTTTAAGCTGCTGTATCAGCGTTATGGGTGTCTCAATGGCTGCTGCGGTAACAAGGATCCCGTCATATGGCGCATGCTCAGGCCAGCCCTGGTAACCATCGCCGGATTTGATTGCCACATTGGCATAGCCAAGATCCTTCATGCGCAGGGTGGCTTGCTCCGCTAATTCATCGATTATCTCAATGCTGTAAACCTGTTTTGCGATCTCGGCAAGCACGGCGGTCTGATAGCCACAACCGGTTCCGACCTCGAGTACCACAGCTTCCCCGTTTTCAATATCCAGGAGATCGGTCATAAGGGCAACGATATAAGGTTGAGAGATAGTCTGTCCGCAACCAATGGGCAAGGGGCTATTGATATAGGCCTGGCGTTTTAAAGTTTCAGGTACAAATTTGTGGCGTGGCACACTCGCAAGCGCCGTCATAACCTGATTGCTGAATAACGGCCGGCCTGTGTAAATAGCTGTCGCCCGCGCTTCTTCTGCGATACCAGACAGCATATTTTCCAGATTTGGATAGAAACTTGTTTTGTGCATAGCTATCGATTTGGGGCCGGACGTCTTATTTGCTCCTGCATTTTCTCCCGGTAAATAAATGATGCCCAATTGCCCATTTCATTAAAGATAATTTTCAGTATGTCATCAATTGTAAATATGGCGACCAGTGAACCCAGTGAATCCACTACAGGAATCCGGCGTACACCTTTTACACGCATCATGTCAATTGTGTCGAACACATCATCATCTTCTCTGGAAATAAGCGGTGATCTGGTCATTATATCTTCAAGGGTTACAGTATCTACAGGGACATCCTTTGCCAGAACCTCTATCACCAGATCTCTGTCGGTAATTATCCCGATGGGAAACAAACAATCCCTGTTTTTAGAAACGACGACCAGACTGCCAACATGATGTTGGCGCATCAGCTTTGCCGCATCCGCGACACTGCAGTCTTTTTCAGCTGTTATTACGGGGCGGTTGCATATTTTTCCTATAATCATTAAATACCTCCATATTATTGTTGATTATCAATGGCCTATCAACTGTTAACCTGGCTGGCAATGACTCAATAAGCGGAATCATAAATTTTTCATTCAGTTCTAAACCCATACCTGCCTTTATGATGCAGTGCGCAATCAAATGATATCTATAGTTAGTTCACTTTTTATTGATCCAGATCAGTATTTTGGTTTTTGTGAAAGTTAAAATTAATTCATTAAAAAAACAAAACTTATAAATACATATTCTGGAGGAGATTAAAATGAAAGAAGAATGCAGCAGTGAATTTTATAACGCCACCTTTGATGCCATTAACAAGTACTGTCAGGTCCAGTTTCAGGCATGGAAAGACCTTGCTGAATTGCAGGTCCATTTCGCCAATCTGTGGCAGGAATGTCTTAATGCATATATCCAGCGTATGTCAACGGCAAAGAATTTAACGGATTTATTTGCCGCAGAATCGGGTCTCGCAACTGAATATTCCGCCAAGTTTTCCGAGGATATCCGGCAACTCTTTGAAACTCTGGCCGGTACGCAGCGTGAATTAATTGAATGCTTCAACAAGTCCGGTGAGTTATATCATTTTTTCCCGCCATTGTTTAACGAGATCGTTAATAAGGGAGGGAATAAAACGGAAAAACATTCAAAACGCAAAGTTACAGTCAGCTGATTTTCAACAAAAGTATTTAATGCGTATAAAAGCTGATATTTACTGAATCAACGATATCCACAGTAAGGAGAAACAGGCATGTCAGACACGTTAAAAGTAATCGAGGTCCTGGCAGAATCTGACAAGAGCTGGGAGGATGCTGCAAAAAAGGCAGTTAAACAGGCAAACAAGACTCTCAGAAACGTCAGATCAATTTATATAGATAATTTCGAGGCGAAGGTAGAAAAAGGTGATATCGCAAGTTATCGCATTAATGCCAAGATTTCATTTTTACTGGAATGACTTTAATTGATTACCAGTGAAGCGGGTTAAGACCGGATAAAAGAATATCTTCAAATTCAGGAGGTGATATATATGTCATTAGTACGTTATGAACCATATTCATTATTAACCAGATTAAACAAATTGTTTGAACCGGAACTTATCCCGTCCTTGTGGGGTGAAGAAAGCAATATTGCGACAAGCGGCTGGATGCCTTCTGTAGATATCAAGGAAGAGAATGACAAGTTTGTCTTTCTCGCCGACATTCCAGGTGTTGATCCCAAGGATATTGAAGTCACCACGGAGAACGGTACGCTGACTATCAAGGGAGAGCGCAAGGTTGAAACTGAAGAAGAGCGTGAAGGATATAAACGTATTGAACGTTCCCGCGGAAGTTTTTACCGGCGCTTCAGTCTGCCTGATACAGCGGATACGGAGAAGATTAATGCAAAAAGCAATAACGGAGTGCTTGAAATCAGTGTTCCCAAGACTGACAAGGTCAAGGCACGGAAAATAGAAATAAAACCTTAAGTAAATGCAAAAAAACGGCGCGTGTTTCAATAATACCCGCGCCGTTTTTACTGAAAATTGTTTTTAATATAGAGGAGAAAGAGAATGTCAAATCTGGCTTATAACGTGCACACATTACCCGTGCGTGTGCCCGTTCAATGTGATAAATACCCATCGAGTAATTTCGCCTCGGATTATTCAGCTTTTCATGCGCAATCGTCCAAATGTCATTCAACAGTGCCGATCAACATACAGGAAAAAGGCGAGCAATATGTAATATGCATTTATGTTGGTGATAACAATCCTGAGGATTGCAGCGTAATTTTGTATGATGGTATGTTGATGATCGGTGTTAATCATAACCATAGGGATAACCATCATAATACCTTTCCCAAATTGGCAAACAGATTGTGTGAATCTTTCAGATTCACCACCGTGTTGCCAGAGACGGCAGACATATACGGGATTTCTGCTTACCATATGCAGAATATATTGAAAATAATAATTCCGAAAATCCAGTAGAAATAAATTTACAAATAAAATTGTAAAACTCTGAAAAGCAGTTTTATGGATTACGGGCAATCAAATAACAAAACCGCCCATTCAATCGATCGTATCTTTCATGCGTTCATGGGGCAGGGAACGCTTGGATTATCTCCAGCCTCGCTTATGCTGGCCTATTTTGACTGGCTTTTGCATCTGGCGGTGGCTCCTGCAAAACAGGTACAACTCCAGCAGAAGGCCTTGCGTAAAATGGCGCGTTTCCTTCTGTATGCATGCAAATGCGCGGCCTATAAATGTCAAACAGCATGCATTGAACCACTGCCGCAGGATAAACGATTCAATGATCCTGCATGGCAAAGCTGGCCGTTTAATCTTATCCACCAGTCTTTTCTGTTAAACCAGCAGTGGTGGCATAAGGCAACGACAGGAATAAATGGCGTTTCCAGTCATCACGAAGATGCCGTGTCATTTGCCGCAAGACAGATACTGGATATGTTTTCACCCTCAAATTTTCTGTTTACGAACCCGGAAATTCTGCATAACACCTTTCAGCAATACGGGGGCAATCTTGTACAGGGCTGGTTTAATTTCATCGAAGATTGGGAAAGATTGTTTGGCGGCAAAAAACCGGTCGGCACTGAAGATTATCTGGTTGGCAGGGATGTCGCTGTCACACCTGGCAAAGTAGTATATCGAAATCGTTTGATAGAACTCTTCCAGTATACGCCGGCTACTGATACCGTCTGGAAAGAGCCCGTACTCATTATACCAGCATGGATAATGAAGTATTACATTCTGGACCTATCACCGCATAATTCACTGGTGAAGTATCTTGTTGACCAGGGCCATACCGTATTTATGATCTCATGGAAGAATCCCACAGAGGATGACAGGGATCTCGGTATGCAGGAGTATATGGACTCAGGTGTCGTGACTGCGATTGATGCAGTCTCCTCAATCGTCCCGGAAAGCAGGATTCATGCTGTTGGATACTGTCTTGGCGGCACACTTTTGTCTATCACCGCGGCAGCCATGGCCAGGGACGGTGATGACAGAATCGCCACCATTACATTACTGGCGGCACAAACTGATTTTGAAGAGGGTGGTGAACTGATGCTGTTCATTGATGAAAGCCAGATCGCCTTTCTCGAAGACGTAATGTGGGAACAAGGTTATCTCGATAGCCGGCAAATGGCAGGCGCGTTCCATATACTTCGTTCCAATGATCTTATCTGGTCGGCAATGGTGCATGATTATTTACTCGGCAAGCGGCGTCCCTTGACTGATCTCATGGCGTGGAATTCTGATGCCACCCGGATGCCTTACAAGATGCATTCAGAATATTTAAGGCAGCTGTTTTTGAATAATGAACTGGCAGAACATCAATACTATGTCGGTGATCGCCCGGTTGCGATCAGCGACATCCGCGCTCCGGTATTTTCTGTTGCCACAATTCGTGATCATGTCTCGCCATGGAAATCTGTCTATAAGATCCATTTGTTGACAAATACAGAGGTAACCTTTCTTCTTACGACTGGCGGTCACAATGCCGGTATTATCAGTGAGCCGGGACACCGGGGAAGAAGTTTTCAGATGTCTACAAGCAGTGCGGATGATAAATACATTGATCCGGAAAGCTGGCTGGCCCGGACAATGAGTCAGGAAGGATCCTGGTGGCCGGCCTGGCAAAAGTGGCTGGTTGAACATTCAAGCGGAAAAACACAACCACCGGCAATGGGGGCCAGGGACAAAGGATATGCTCTCCTCTGCGCGGCACCCGGGACCTTTGTTTTGTCAGAATGACTGAGTCTCTGTAGCGGAATTTCTATTATTCCGCAGTTATTGTTCCAATCCCCGGCCAGACTGATCCCTGACTTTACTTGAATTATTTAACATCAATTTATACCGGATAAGGCCGGTTCAATCATGGACGAACAGATATAACTGGATATTCAGAATCAAGGCCCCTTCTGGTGGTTTATATATCTCTTTGATAATTATAATAAATTGACTGATTAGATTTATAAGGTATGATGTATCCGGAAACTTTAGAATAATCTTCGCTGGTGGTTTTATCCGGAATGTGTCTGCTGGGAATCGGGGAGTGGTACAAAATTGAGATCTCAAGTCGCTGATTTTTCAAAAATCAAGGTCGCCTGCTCAAATTGCAATCTTTCTGAATTATGTTTGCCGCGTGGTCTCGAGCCGGAGGAACTGAATATGCTTGAGAGTGTTGTAAGGCAATCAAAACCCCTCCACCGTGGTGATTATATTTTTCGCACAGGCGATCCCTTTCGTTTTTTATTTGCCGTTCATTCCGGCACAATAAAACTATATACAACAACTGATAGCGGTGATGATCAGATTATGGGGTTTTATTTTCCCGGGGAAATTCTCGGGTTTGATGCAATAGAAAACAATCAACATGCATGTTCTGCTGTGGCGTTGGAAACCAGTACGTATTGTGCTTTTTCATTTAACCGGCTGGAGGATATCTGTAACAGGATACCAGGACTGCAACGCCAGATTTTCAGATTGATGAGCAGAGAATTATCTTCTGATAATGAATTATTATTGACATTGTCAAATAAAAACGCTGAAGGAAAGATAGCCACATTTCTCGTCAGCCTGTCTCATCGTTTTAAACGTCTTGGCTATTCATCGAGTGTATTTAAATTAGCCATGTCAAGACAGGATATAGGAAATTACCTGGGCCTGACGATTGAGACTGTCAGCCGGATATTCAGCAGGTTGCAACGGGATAATATTATTGCAACGGACAGAAAAAACGTTGAAATAAAAGATCATGCACGTCTGAAAAATATCTGCACCGGCTCAAGCGGGCAAATGAGCCAGAGAAGTTCTGTTGCCTGAAAATAGATAAAATTAAAGAAACGCCGCCTCCCAGGAGGGTAACACTTTTTGATTGATGGGCGTCAATCACGATCCGTGAGGCGGCGTATAGCTGAGGATGGTAGTAAAAAATGAATCAGGCCTTAACCGTAATCCTTCGGGCTTTCCCGACTTCATGCTTCGGTATAACCAGTTCCAGAACACCGTTCTTGCTGCTGGCCTTGATATTTTCGGCATCTGCACTGTCAGGCAGGCTGAAACGCCGGTAATACGATCCGTATGAGCGCTCTATGCGTTTGTATCCTTCACGTTCCTCTTTTGATTCCGCCTTGCGCTCACCTTTGATAGTCAATGTTCCGTTTTCTGCAGTGACCTCGATGTCTTTCGGATCGACACCCGGTATATCAGCGAGAAAAATAAAACGATCATCCTCTTCCTTGATATCAACAGCCGGTATCCAGCGGCTTGTCACGATATTGCTTTCTTCGTCGCCTAATTTGGCTGGCAGTTGCCAATTAAGATTGTTGAATTGCTGCTGCAAACGGTTGAGTAAATTCAGTGGTTCATATTCAGTCAGTAACATCTCACACCTCCTCGCCGTAATTTCCGGCGTACAATTGATAATG
>JACQHV010000171.1 GCA_016198885.1 Gammaproteobacteria bacterium | reverse complement strand
GATCAACACATCTTCAGTTTTTTCACTGATGTCAGTTAATTGGTCGGCTGGTTGCAGTAATTGTTGTTGATATAACAATAATTCCCATTACAAGAGAATATTGATATGCGCAATCTGCAAGATCCACATAAGACTCTATTGGTCTGTCTATGCCTGCTCATCTCGCCGGCTGCGCCAGCTGTGGACGAGATGGGAAAGAATGAAACACAAATGCTCGGTGAAATTAAAGTCACCGCAACACGTGTTGAAAAATCCTTTTTCAAAGTGCCGGCAGCCATGGGCATAATAAAACAGGACGGCATTCAACTTGGCCGTCAGCAACTTGGACTGGACGAATTTCTGGTCAATATACCTGGCCTTTTTCTTCAGGATCGTTATAACTTTGCACAGGATCTGCGCGTTTCCATCCGCGGTTTCGGCGCCCGTTCAAATTTCGGCATTCGTGGCATCAAGATATATTCGGACGGTCTTCCGCTGACTTTACCGGATGGCCAGGGTAACGTCGATGAAATTGACATGGGGTCAGCACAGCGGGTCGAGGTTATTCGAGGGCCGGCTTCATCCCTCTATGGTGCTTCCTCTGGTGGCGTAATTAATCTTTTTACTGAAGACGGGCCAGACATCCCGTTTGTACAAGGGCGTTTTAATTACGGGAGCTATGATTTTCAAAACTACCAAATCAAAACAGGCGGTCAGTATGATCAAATTAATTACCTGTTTAATATATCGCGTCTGAATCTCGACGGGTTCCGTGATCATTCAAAAGTTGAAAGCAACGGGTTGAATGGCAAGTTTCGTTATGATCTGGATGCCACCTCCAATCTCACCCTGGTTATCAATGCTGTTAACCAGCCTATCTCGGATGATCCAGGCGGACTGACTGCCGCTGAAGTCGCAGGTACAACAACGTTGGCAGCCTGTCGCGCCGCCGGATTCAAAGTAAGCGATGGCCGTATGGCAGCAGCGTGCCGCAATGTCGCTTATGACGCGGGTGAATCCGTTGATCAACAGAAGTTTGGACTGATTTACCGTAAGCATTTTGGCGAAAAACATGAAATCCTGCTGCGCAACTATTATCTCTGGAGAGATTTTCAGAACAAACTCCCTGCTGGCGGAGGGGGTCTGCTTGGCAACAGTGTCGAAAACAGCGCCTGGGTGGAGTTCAGCCGATTCTTCCTGGGCGGCGGCGGTCAATATATTTATACGGACAGTTTCCTCGGTCACCGCAACCGCTTCACCGTTGGTTTCGATATCGATGCCCAGGAAGACGATCGTCAGCGCTACAACAATGTACTGGGTGCGCAAGGCGCGCTGCGTTTCGATCAGATCGAACAGGTTGAAAGCCGCGGCGTGTACGCGCAGAACGAGTTCAGCCTGCTCGACAATCTCGAGCTGACTGTCGGCACCCGTTATGACGTCATCAATTACGAGGTGGAAGATCATTTCCTGACCGATATCACGGGCAATGACTCTGATAGTGTCGATTTCGATCACGTCAGCCCGATGGTTGGTCTTCTGTGGAGCCCAATTGAGGAAATCAACCTCTATGGTAACGTTTCAACCGCCTTTGAAACCCCGACCACAACAGAGTTCGCCAATCCTGCAGCCGGTGGCACTGCCGGTGGATTAAACACCTCTCTCAAACCACAGACAGCGACAAATTATGAGATCGGCGTCAAGGGGCTGATCCATCCCGCACGTCTGCACTACGATTTCGCCATATTCCATATCGATACGGAAGACGAATTTGTGCCACTTACTGTTGCTGGCGCTCCGCTTGGCCGATCCTTCCTTGAAAATGCCGAAGAAACTACCCGTGATGGATTTGAGGCGCTGGTGTCCTGGCAACCCATTCCCGGTCTCACAGTAACAGGTTCCTACACCTACTCCGATTTTGAGTTCGAACAATTCACTTCCACGGCAGGAACGGTTTTCAGCGGCAATAAAATACCGGGCATTCCGGAGAATCAGTTCCATGGCGAGATCAGTTACTTCCATCCATCAGGATGGTATGGAATATGGGACATGCTGCACGTCGATTCGCTGTACACTGACAATGCCAACATAACAGTAAACCAGAATCCTGATTACCGTGTCGCCAATCTACGGCTCGGCCACGTCCGGGAATACGGAAATTTCGAGGTTTCACCATTTCTCGGCATCAACAATATGTTCAACGAGGAATACAATGGTAATGTTCGTATTAATGCTGTGGGTGGCCGCTTCTTTGAACCGGCACCGCCCCGGAATGTATACGGCGGAATATCAGTGCGCTTTAATTTCAATTAACAGCGCCGGAATAAGAACATAATCATCCTGTTTTGCGTACTTCAAACGCGGAACACGTATTCCTTTCCGGGGACGCGATCAATATCAGGCGGAAAGTTCTTGTGTTTGTCGGCATAATAACGCGCCATGTGGTCCCCTTCTGACAGGCGATTATAGGTTGCAAAATACAGACGGCGGGTTTTATCTGTCATGTTAGGTTCGGAGGCATGCGGAACATAACAATCAAAAAATACGACATCACCGGGTCTGGTTGGGTAATGCACAAAGTTCATCCCTTTCATATCTTCATCTGTTAATGGCTCCCACTCCCTGAATAAACCCTGGTTCTGATATCCGGCAACAAGCTGCAAACAGCCATTTTCAACGGTCGCCTCATCTATGCATACCATCACATTGATAAAATAAGCCGCGTAATCCTCCCAGCCCGCCTGGGAATCCTGATGTGGCTTGAAACCGTCCCCTCCCGGCAATTTAAAATTGATCTTCTCTTTAAAGAGAACGGTCTCTTCCCCCAGAAGTTGCACAACGGGTACTTTCAATACTTTACTCAGTTCTGCAAACCCTGCATGAAAGGGTGATATATTCTCAATCCGGTTAATAATTTCAATTTCAGGATTAATTTTACTTTTTTCATGATAAACC
This sequence comes from Gammaproteobacteria bacterium, assembly GCA_016198885.1. Lineage (GTDB taxonomy): Bacteria > Pseudomonadota > Gammaproteobacteria > Eutrophobiales > Eutrophobiaceae > JAENIZ01. The sequence continues at coordinate 5,669 of JACQHV010000171.1, read as the reverse complement.
CAGTGTTTCCCCGATTCTTCGGGAAGCGCTGCAAGTTCTGATGTCCAGGACTCAATCCGCTGCATTTCCTTCGGGGAAAATGCGTTTCTGATAATTACAAATCCATCACGGTAAAATTCAGTCAATTGCCTGTTGTCAAGAATGGGTATCGTCAGCATGCTGAATGCAAAAGCCTCCCTGAATGAAGTTACAAATGGCATATTTATCAGGAAAACTCATTTCAATTCCTTGATCTAGATCAAGGATGAAATGGATTAAAACGGTGTATTTTTCCGCAAAAATACTGTATCGAAGACAAATAATGATCACGCTAGAAATCCGCCTGTTTAACCAGCTGCAGGGATTTGCCATCAATGGAAATCACCGTTTCGAACTGTCCGTTCCCCGGGGCATTACCTATCTGGATCTGTTGGGCAAACTAAGGATACCCGCTGAGGATGTCTATCTTGCCTTTCGTAATGGAAGAAATATCGAACTTTTCCCGAAAGATGACATATTACAGAACGGTGAAATCATTGCATTGTCTGGACCGGTGCCATACAGCCGCGGTTATGGTTCCCCCGTCGTTTAGCATTTCTGGTTCTAACATGCTTTCAGATTACTTTTGAGAAAGTACCTGAACTTTGATTGGAGTGAAGATATTTATCAAACACCATGCAGATATTTCGAATTAATAAACGTCCCTTTGGAGAGACAGTAATGCTTTCCGTATTTAGACTTAATAGCCCGTCTTTTTCCATTTTATTCAGCAATATTAATTCATCATAAAAATAATCTTCAAAATCGATGCCATAGGTCTCCTCGATATCAGAATATTCAATATGAAAATTGCAGATTAACCGAATTATCACTTCTCTTCTCAAACGATCATCATCGTCCAGTTTTATGCCGCGCAAGATGGGTATCCTGCCATGGTTTACATTATCCTCATACTCATCTAACGAACGGACATTTTGCGCATAACATTGACCAATACGGCTGATGGCCGTGATCCCCATGCCGACTATGTCACAATCGGCATGAGTTGAATACCCTTGAAAATTGCGGTGCAGACTGCCATTTTGTTGTGCTGCTGAAAGCTCATCATCCGGTTTGGCAAAATGATCCATGCCAATATACACATATCCCTGTTGTATCAGGTAATCTACAGCATGTTGCAATATATCGAGCCTTTCATCAGCATCAGGAAGATCTTTTTCATTTATTTGCCGTTGAGTCTTAAATAGCTGTGGTAAATGAGCATAGTTATAAACGGCAATTCGATCCGGATTTAATTCAATAATTAAATTCAGGGTATCGTGAAAACTCTCTACAGTCTGTTTCGGTAAACCATAGATTAAATCCACATTGATAGAGTGAAATCCTTCCCGCCGGGCTGCATGTATTACCTTGCTGGTCTGATTCATGGTCTGTATTCTGTTAACCGCCTTTTGCACGTCAGGATTGAAGTCCTGCACACCGACACTCATCCGGTTGAAACCAATCTCCCTCAGTACTGCTATGGTGTCTTCTTCCACTTCACGGGGATCGATCTCAATTGAATAATCACCATGATCATCTTTGCGCAACGTGAAATTATCACGTGTAACTGCCATCAATTCACGCATCTGGGAATGATTAATGAAAGTCGGTGTACCTCCGCCCCAATGAAGTTGATCTACAACCCTGTCCCGATCAAAGAGCCGCCCCTGTAATGCGATTTCCCTGTGCAGGATCGCAAGGTATGTCGCAGCATGCAGACGGTTCCTGGTGATAATTTTATTACAGGCACAGTAAAAACAGACCTGGCTGCAGAACGGGAGGTGGAAATATAATGATAAAGAGGATGGAATAAGATCCTCATTCGTCCGTCGCGCCATATTGACATAATGGTCAGCATTAAATCCGTCATGGAAATGAACTGCTGTTGGATATGATGTGTAGCGCGGTCCCGACTGTTCATATCGGGCAATCAGGTCCTTATCAAACAGAACGGAATTCATCAATTAATGGTATTTTCAAAATATATATAATATTTTTAGCAAAAATTAATGGACCACATCGTGATCTAGATCAATTTATCTGTAATTTTCCTCTTTATTATTGGTAGTGGCTTAACTTGAAACTCAAAAAGAAACGTTGTCATTTCGAAGTCACAAAGTGGCTGAGAAATCTTGTCCTTATGCAACCTGAAGATCCCTCACGTGCTCCCTCACGTACGTTCGGGACAGGGTTCGGGATGACAAACTGAGCCACTACCTTATTATTCTGCCGTTTCTGGTTAACACCCAAAAAAGGTAAAATCCTGAAAGAAATGCTCCAGTAATGAGTCTATAAATAATGTCCGAGAATCCCGTTCCCGCGGTTATCAACTGTTTTCATTGTGGTGAAGCCGTCCCGCAAGGTTTATCGCTGAGCGTTAACATTAATGGTAATAACCAGCCAATGTGTTGTTATGGTTGCCAGGCAGTATCCCGGACTATAATCGATTGCGGGCTTGAAGAATTTTATAAATACCGCACAAACCATTCACTGACGCCGGATCAGCCGGTGCCAGGAATTACAGGTACGTTTGCTGTCTTTGATAATCCTAAAATCCAGCAGAAATTTGTCACGCAGACAAATGAATATGGACGCGAGACAAGTCTTATTCTCGAAGGAATCGTATGTCCCGCCTGTGTATGGCTGAATGAACGGCATATCAGCGCATTGCCCGGGATCATGGATGTCAGCGTAAATTACACCAACAACCGCGCATGGATACGATGGGATGATTCACGTATTCACCTTAGCGACATTCTCAAGGCGATTTCCGATATTGGTTATACAGCCCATCCATATACACAGGAAGAGGATCAATTTCTGTTTGAAAAGGAACGTAAGGTGCAACTGCAGCGTATCGGGCTCGCAGGATTATTGAGCATGCAGGTAATGATGAATTCAATAGCATTGTATACGGGTGAATGGAGTGGTATTGATCTGGCATTTAAAAAATTCTTCTATTGGTTCAATCTGATACTTACAACGCCTGTTGTGCTGTACTCAGCCCAACCCTTTTTTAAAGGAGCATGGCGTGATCTGCAGCAGTTTCGCACAGGCATGGATGTTCCGGTTGCACTCGGTATTGGCATTGCCTATCTGGGTTGTGTCTGGTCAACCATCACCGGCACAGGTGAAGTGTATTATGATTCTGTCGTGATGTTTGTATTTCTGCTGTTACTCGGGCGCTATTTCGAATTCATGGCAAGAAAGAAGGCAAGAGAGCATACTGATGTTATCAGTCACATTTTACCTGCAACAATCACACGCCTTCTTGAAAAGGAAAATGGGTTCGAAGAGGAGATTGTGCCGGTAGTCGAGCTCGAACCCGGTGATCGGGTTTTAATCCACGCGGGTGAAACGATACCTGCAGATGGTGTTGTAATTGATGGAATATCTACAATTAATGAATCATTACTGACCGGTGAAAGTCTGCCTGTTATAAAACAGGCCGGTTCGAAACTCATTGCAGGCAGTACCAATATAGAATCCCCCCTGCAGATGTCTGTCAACCGGATAGGTACTGATACAGTACTTTCCCAGATATTGAAACTCATTGAGCGCGCGCAGAGCGAAAAACCGGGATTCACACAGTTGGCAAATCGTATTTCAGGATGGTTTGTTCTTTCAGTTCTGATTATTGCAGGCCTGGTGGCATGGTACTGGTGGAATACAGGTCAGGATATATGGCTGCCTGTCACCATATCCGTACTGGTAGCCACTTGCCCGTGCGCCCTCTCCCTTGCAACTCCTGTTGCACTGACAGCTGCAACAACCACATATTTAAAAATGGGGATTGCCATCACCCAGCACAATGCAGTTGAAAATCTGGCACGGGCCACACATTACATCTTTGACAAGACCGGCACATTAACACTCGGCAAGATTAAACTTGATTCCATAAGGTGTTTATCCCGGTTTGACGATCAAACCTGTCTGGCAATCGCAGCTTCACTGGAAAGAAATTCAGAGCACCCCGTCGGTATTGCAATACTCGGTGCAACAGATAAAACAGAAATCCCTTTCGCAACAGACATAAAAAACTTTCCGGGCGAAGGAATTACCGGAATGATTAACGATACACGTTATTTTATTGGAACTGTCAAATTTATCACTGAAAAAACCGGTTTGACACCCGGCGATGACCTCCTGAAAAAACTTGAGTACGAGAATAAAACAACAATTATTCTGGCGGATTCCGGTCAATTTCATTGTATATTCTCGCTCAGTGATGAAATTCGTCCACAGGCTGAAGCGTTGATTGATTTTATCAAGAAATCAGGGAAGAAAGTCATCCTGCTAAGTGGGGACAGAATGGCAAGCGTTAAAAATGTTGGTGATGCTTTACATATTGATACAATTATTCCGGATTTAAAGCCAGGAGATAAATTATCTTTTCTCAGAAACCTGCGCGAACAAAATGAAATCATTGCGATGGTGGGTGATGGCATTAATGATGCTCCGGTACTTGCATGTGCTGATATATCGATTGCCATGGGCGGAGGAACGGATCTCGCGAAAATCAATGCAGACATGATACTATTGAATAATCAGCTCGATAATCTGCGAAATGCCATACGTGTTGCTTATAAAACGTTCAGCATTATCCGACAAAATATCATATGGGCGATTGCCTATAATCTGCTGATACTCCCATCCGCTGCAATGGGTTTTATAACTCCATGGATGGCCGCACTTGGAATGTCATTAAGCTCTCTCGTGGTCGTGGGAAATGCATCCAGGATAAATAAATAAGCACAGGTATAAATCATTGGAAATCATATTTCTGCTCATATTAATTTCTGCACCCCTCCTTATTCTTATCGTCTGGGTGTTTTTCTGGGCGGTCAGGTCAGGACAATTTGATGACATGGAAAAACCACGTCATCAAATCCTGATGGACGATGATGATATCAAGAACGGCAAACAGAATAATTCATCCGTTGACAAGTGAAACTACTTGCCGGAGAGAATGTGTGATTGATGATGGACATGATGTCCTGAATAGAAAAAAGGGGAGGCAATTCCGAGGAAAATTATAATAACCCCCGCCAGGTTACGAATTGTCCGTTGTTTCAGAATATCAAACAGCCTGCTCCCTAAAACACCGGCGGTAATCATGCTCGGGAACGTTCCCAGACCGAACGCGAACATCAGCAATGCCCCTGCATACGCGCTGCCGCCGGTTAAAGACCAAAGCAGCATTGAATACACAAGTGCACATGGCAACCACCCCCAAATCACACCTGCCAGCAGGGCTTGCGGTAATCCTGTAACAGGGATTAAGCGCCTGAGGACAGGCTGTACCAATTGCCATAATTTAAATCCCAGAAATTCTATTTTAGTAAACTTTGGCAACCAGCCGGCAAGGTGTAATCCGATGAGCACTAATACAATAGCGGCGGCAACCTGTAAGATCCTGTGGCCGGATTCAGGCATGATGGCGGTAACAACATGTTCACCCACGAAACCCGCAATGGCGCCGGCCAAAGTATAACTGGATATTCTTCCGAAATTATAGGCGACTACAAATTTCGCCTTGTTCTTTATATCCACACCTGCCCTGTCAGGAATGCTTAAACTCAAGGCGCTTATAATACCTCCACACATGCCCAGACAATGCAGCGTACTGAACAGACCAAGATTGAAAG